>JAHBWO010000037.1 GCA_019636945.1 Nitrospira sp.
ACTGGTTGTAGATCAAAAATATTCATAAGCTCATGATAACAAGCTTCTTGCCTGCGAAGTAACTGCGCCATTGATTGGACTGAAGAAGCATTCTCAAGGTACGTGCCCCTAGTCCGAAAGCTAACCTGTTCTGTAAATTGAGGTCTCGAACCACGCAGATTTGAAATCTCCGATTCGATCAATTCTCTCTTGCGAATCAATCTTTCATACGGATATCGCGGAATAAGTCCTAACTCATACCCGATATCCATAAGGCGGAGGTCGGCATTCCCATGGCGGAGCAACAATCGATATTCGGCCCTCGAGGTGAACATCCGGTATGGCTCATAGGCATCCTTGGTGATGAGATCATCGACGAGTACACCTATGTAGGCCTGTGAACGATCCAATATAAATGGCGGACGTTCCCTGATTTTGAGAACTGCATTGATGCCAGCTACTAAACCTTGAGCTGCAGCTTCTTCATATCCAGATGTCCCATTAATCTGACCTGCGTGATAAAGTCCTGTCACCAATTTAGTTTCAAGCGTTCGGTAGAGTTGTCGAGGAGGAAAGTAATCGTATTCTATGGCATAGCCAGGCTTAAGTATTTTAGCGTGTTCTAATCCAGGGATTGTTTTCAGGAATGCGGCTTGAACATCGACGGGCAGGCTTGTTGAGATCCCGTTTGGGTAGAACTCGTTAGAGTCTAGGCCTTCTGGCTCAATGAAAATCTGGTGCCGTTCTTTATCCGCAAAGCGAACCACCTTGTCTTCAATAGAAGGACAATAGCGAGGCCCGGTGGATTCAATCACACCACTGTACAGAGGGGACCGATCTAAATTTTGTCGAATGAGTTCGTGTGTGGCCTGCCCCGTATAGGTCAAATGGCAAAGAATCTGCTGAGTGGTGATGCTCTGCGTGCGATAGGAAAATGGAGGAGGGGGGATGTCGCCAGGTTGGGGAACCATCACGGAGAAGTCGATGGTCTCCTTATCCAAGCGGGGAGGTGTTCCAGTCTTCAATCGGCCCACCTCGAACCCTAAATCGCGCATGCATTCAGAAAGGTGCTCGGCTGAGGCTTCGCCCGCCCGACCGGC
The DNA here is from genome assembly GCA_019636945.1 of Nitrospira sp. GTDB lineage: Bacteria > Nitrospirota > Nitrospiria > Nitrospirales > Nitrospiraceae > Nitrospira_D. Next base: position 1,080 of record JAHBWO010000037.1, read on the forward strand.
CGGGAAGTGTTGTAAACCGATATGGATAAGTCCCTTAAGAAAAGTACCTGATGTTAGAACAACGGCTCTCGAGTAAATGGTGTCGCCGGATCCAGTGACAATTCCGGTCACGGTTCCGCCGTGCACCAATAATCGATCAACGACACCTTCGGACATCGTCAGCAAGGATTCAGATTTGAGAGTGTGTTGCATCACCTGTCGATACAGGGATTTATCACACTGGGCTCGTAAGGCCCGGACTGCCGGTCCTTTGCTCGTATTGATGAATCGAAACTGGATACCGGACTGATCGGTATTACGCCCCATCTCACCGCCAAGTGCATCGATTTCCTTGACAAGGTGTCCCTTCGCAATTCCACCGATCGCTGGATTGCACGACATCTGGGCGATGCGCGAAAGGTCCATCGTCAAGAGTAAAGTCATGGCCCCCATGCGTGCGGAAGCCAGAGCAGCCTCGCAACCCGCATGTCCACCTCCTACCACGATCACGTCGAACGTCTGTGCCATGTCGGTTACCTATTTGCCGATACAAAACTGTGAGAAAATCTGTTCCAGTACATCATCCGACGTCAAAGTCCCAATAATCCCTCCCAACGCATCAGCCGCATCGTGGAGATCAACGGCCAGAAGTTCAGCTTGCCCTCCGCTCTCGATGGAAGACAAAGCATCCATAATCGCAGTGGTTGCCTGCTCCAATGCAGCACGATGACGGACATTCGTGATAACCACCCCTTCATAGGCCTCAAAGGATCCAGTGAGAAAGCGAGAGGTAATTGTTGTCTTCAGCTCGTCCAGGCCCTCGCCAGTTCTCGTAGAAATTGGAAGAATGCGCTGGCATAAACGGCGGGCCAACTCTTCAGACAGGGGTTGCAGCGTACATGGAGCCAGCATATCGATTTTGTTTAGAACAACGAGCTGTTTAGGGTCAACAAGCGGGAAAGGAAAATCAGAAACCCCGGACTTCTGAACCGAAACAGCGTCAATCACATAAAGCGTGAGGTCTGCTTCTGCCTGGGCGGTCTTGGATCGTTTGATACCCTCCTGTTCAACGACATCAACGGTGTCACGCAAACCAGCGGTATCTACTAATGTGATAGAAAGTCCATTCCACATCACGGCTTCTTCAATGAGGTCCCGCGTTGTTCCCGGGACATCAGTAACTATCGCGCGATTGTCATGAATAAGGCTGTTGAGTAAGCTAGATTTCCCTACATTGGGTGGGCCAGCGAGTACTACTCGTATCCCTTCGCGCAAAGCCCGACCGGTTTGGGCGGTATCCAATATCTCTCTGATCTGACGCGCAATATTCTGGAGGGCAGTTCGGAGCTCACCGCGAGTGACGAAAGAAATGTCTTCGTCTGAAAAATCGATTCCAGCCTCGACCCGTGCCGTCAGCGATAAAAGGGCCGTGCGTAGTTCCTGTACATACCCTCCTAAATCTCCACGGAGTTGCCGTTGGGCGATCGTAAGCGCAAAATCAGACTTTGCCTTGATGGTATCTAAGACAGCCTCTGCTTGAGACAGATCCAGGCGCCCATTCAAGAAAGCGCGCTTCGTGAATTCACCAGGTTGCGCCAATCGGGCCCCAACTGCGACGCAGGATTCACAGACGCGGCGGAGTACCGTCGAGCTTCCATGGCAATGGAACTCCACCACATCTTCTCCCGTAAACGAGTGTGGGCCTTTCATATAGACCACCAAGCCTTCGTCAATAATGTGTTCCCTGGACGTTGGTGGCCATGAATCACCGGCTGACTCAGGATGAGGGGCAGAGACAATATCGGCAAGATGCAGCGTATGTGTGGGATGGGTATCGAGAGATCCGCTTGTGCGCAGCCTCACAAGTTTGGAGGCGATGGCTGTTGCATTCTGGCCGCTAATGCGGATGATACCAATGCCACCCTCACCCATCGGGGTTGCAATGGCACAAATTGTGTCCTCAGGCGCTCCGTCGATAGGCACGATCCACCATAGTCGTGACGCCTAATCGTATGAGGCCGGCCCAGGAAACGTCATTTTTGCTTGCTCGGCTCATCCGTCGACAGAGCCACTGATCGATTTTTCAGAAAGAACCGGTCCGTGACAAACTGCTGGGCGATGGACAAGACGTTGTTGGTCAGCCAGTACAATACTAAACCAGCAGGAAAGTTAATGAACAGAAACGTCATGACCACGGGCAGCATCAACATCATCTTCGCCTGGGCGGGATCCATCGTGGTGGGCTGAATCTTCTGCATCACCATCATACTGATCCCCATGATAATGGGCAGAATGTAATAAGGATCCTGAACGGACAGATCAGTGATCCAGAGGCCCAGGGGTGCTTGCCGAAGGTCGATCGTCATATAAAGAATATTGAACAGGGACACGAACACCGGCATTTGAAGGACCATCGGTAGACAGCCCCCCACAGGATTAACCTTATGATCGCGATACAGTTTGATCAGCTCACGATTCAACCGGTCACGATCATCCTTGAACTTCTCTTGGAGTGCAGCCACCTTCGGTTGGATCGTCTGCATCTGCTTCATGGATGAGTAGCTCTTGTACTGCAAGGGGATGAATAACAGCTTGATGGCAACCGTCAATAGGATGATGGTGACACCGTAATTGTGGGTGTACTCATTGATGGAACGAAGTACGGAAAAGATCGGTTTGGCGACGGCCCTCACCATGTCCCAGCTACCGAACAGAAACCATCCGAAGTCAATCGTATCTTCAAGGCGGATATGTAGGTTTTTAAGTGTGTCGAATTCCTTCGGCCCCGCAAATAACTGTAATGTAAGCGGTGCACCAGATGGATCGACACCCATGCGGACACCGGTAGAAACCAGTTTTTCACCCTGCTTCTTCGGCCAAGCGGAGGTACCCCCTTTCGGAATCAGCGCAGACATGAAGTACTTGTCCTGCAAGGCAGTCCAAGCCAGTGTGCCTTTACGCTCCGTGTCGGATTCCGGGGCGTCTGTGTCCAGCTTGTCGTCGATCAACGACACCGTCCCGACAGAACCGATGAATCCCTCGCCCCACTCCACCACGCCAAAATTGGTCCCCAATTCCACTTTCAAAGGCCCTGTCAGTCCTTTGGACGTCAAGCTGATGTCCACAATATAGCTGTCGGCATGAAAGGTGAATTGCTTCTCAAGGTGTATGTCGGAACCGGGGTTGCCGTAGTGGAATGTGATGTGGCCGATTGGGTGTTCGTGGTCTAAGGTCGTAAAATCCTGCTCTACCTTGTAAACGCTTTCCCTTAATTCCTTTGCAAGTGTCGCGTCGTCTGTTGTGACGGTGAGAGGGTCGGCAAATTTTCCTCCCTGTCGAACGAGCTGGACAAAAGATTTTCCATCAGAGCTGCTGCGATAGCGTTTAAGCTCCCAGCTTGTCAGCACGGCTCCTCTAGACGTGAACTTGGCACGATAGAGCTCAGTCTCTACCTCAACCGATGCCGCAGCGACGGACTCCATGCGAGTAGATGGCGCCTTTGGATTATCACTACGGGATGTACCAGGTGACTCCGGGGTTTTCCCAGCCGCAGGCGTTGCCGGCTGGCTTCCGGAACTGGTGCCTGAAACAGAGGCTGCTTCATCAGAGACTGATACTGCGGAATCCGGGACGGTTGGAGGCGGTAGCAGGCCCAATCCTTTGAGGGCATACTCATATCCGAAGACAATCGCGGCTGAGAGGATTAAAAAGACAACGAGGCGCTTTTCCATGTGGAGAATATACTTTCGTTATTAAAATGAGGCTTGTATCACTACCTGACTGGATCTTCCCCTCCAGGGTGGAAAGGGTGACACTTCAATAGCCGGACACAGGCTAGCCAGAATCCATGCCATGCGCCGTATTTGGTGATCGCATCCGAAGCATAGTGCGAGCATGACGGATAAAATCGACAAGTCGGACCATACATGGGTGAGATCACCAGACGGTATCCCTGTAGCATCCATAGGAAAATTTGTTTCATGTCTATCTCAATCAGGGCGAAGAAGGCTCATGCGTGCGAGTGCTGCCTTCCAGGCTTGGAGTAAATCGGTTCGAGACGACGAGAGAACGTCCCTTTTGGGGAAAACAAGGATCCTACTTCCAGAAACCAATCCCGAATGAGAATCTCTCACCAACTCGCGGAACACGCGCTTCGCACGATTGCGTCTGACGGCATTCCCAAATCGTCTGCCAACGATAATTCCAACCCGACTCGGTATATGGTCCATCTTGCAGGCCAGAAGGTTGAAAAGCGCCGTCGAAATTCGTCGTCCATGATCCTTGACAGCTTGGATATCTCGGTGACTCCTCAAAAAAATATCAACATGCTTGTATGTCTTGGGTATTACCGGACAAGGGGGTGTGCTTTTGTCGTGTCTCATCCGCTCATGACCCCTGGGAAGACTGTAACTGGTAGGTGGGCGTACGCTCAACTAGAACGCAAGAGATTGGGGAGCGACACGAAGAACACCTGCACGACCCGGACGATAGGCCTAGACAGTCAACCGAGCGCGTCCTTTTGCGCGTCGACGGGCCAGAACCTTACGACCGTTTTTTGTGCTCATGCGCTTTCGAAACCCATGCTCACGCTTTTTCTTTAAGTTGGACGGCTGTTGAAATGTAAACGACATGGTTCCCCTTTCCTTCCAAACCGCAACGAATCAACATCAAATGAACGCTGGATTATAGGGGAGGCAGAGAGGCCTGTCAATTTCATGGGCCTACGGCTGGCGATAGATAGTAAGGACCCCATAGTCATCCTGTCCGATCTGTTTATATTGAGGCGGTTTTGCGTTCACTCACCAGAATGCCACAAGATCAAACTAGTCGGTACGATACTGGCAATGTAAGTATAGGAAATCAAAGGAGTCATGATTCGCAAACAATGGTGATCAGTGGCACCGGGCTTGCTCGTTCGTTTTGGTGTGTTAGTATGCCCAAAATCAGAGGTCTGATACGCTAGCCGAATCTACCTAACACCTGACTTATCAAGGAAGACTTGGGATAAACTTAGCTTTCGGAAGCAAATCCATTAAGGAGGACCCATAGCATGGCGAGAAGAGTAGTCCTTGTATCAATAGCCCTCACTCTATCACTGACGGCGGGGTGTGCGGACCCACCAACCCAACAGCTCCAAGAGGCTGAAAAGGCATTGAAAGAAGCACAGGAGAGCGGGGCGGCCACGTATTCTGCGGAAGAATACGCCAAGCTTGAGGGGACGCTGGCGGCCATGAGGAAAGAAGTCTCCGATCAAGAAGGAAAGTTCGGATTGTTTCGGGACTACGGCAAAGCACAGCAACTGTCTGCTTCGGCTAAGGCAGAGAGTGACCGAATAAAGACCGCGTCAGTTCAAAAGAAGGAAGAGGCTAAAGCAGCAGCATTGCAGGCTCAACAGGTTGCAGAAGAGGCTGTGAGAGCCACCCAAGATCTCGTTGCTAAGGCACCGGTTGGGAAGGATCGGGCGGCGGTAGAAGCGATCAGGAACGATGTTGAAGGGTTGAAGTCCTTGCTCAAACAGGTTCAGGCCTCCATCGACAAAGAAGATTTTCCGGCGGCACAAACACAGGCCAAGGCCATTCATGATATGAGCCAAGCTGTTTCAGCTGAAATACAAAACGCCCTCGCCAAAGTGGGGAAAGGCAAGCCGGGACGGAGGAAATAATCACAGCATGCGGGGCACTCAGACATATCGCTTACTTGCCGCACTACTCTGTATGGCTGGCTTCGTCGGTTGCGTGCAAGCTGTTCCTCCCGATCTGATTGCCGCTGTTGAAGCCATCGACCACGATCTCATTGCCCTGCGTGCTCCCGAAACCGCGCCCGAAGAATATGGCCAGTTCGTTCGACAATGGGCACTGCTAAAAGCCCGTGCGCAACTTGACGATGACGTAATTCGTTGGCCCTGGGAATCAAGCGAGATTGAAAGCGATCTCCGCTGGCTCTACATCATGGGCGAGCGTACCGTGTCGCAACTCCACGATCGGCAGGTCACGCAACAGCATGCCATGCAGGCAAAAGTCACGCATCTGGAGGACCAGCTTCGAAGCGTCGCAGTCCAGGTTGAGGCGATTGACGGACGCATTCTGCTCGGACAAAAAGGCGTTCAGACGGATCTTCTAGTCAAACAGGCTCGAGCGTTCCTTGATCAAAAAGACTACCCGAGAGCCATGCAGGCAGCTGAGAAAGCCGACCACGCCCTCAAAGCGCAAGCATCCCTACTCAGTCAAGAATTAGGGCGTTACGCTGATGAGAGTCGGATCATCTACTGGCAGACCTTGGCCAAACAGACGGTTGATTGGTCGCGCACGCATCAGGCGATTGCCATTGTGGTGAGCAAGGCCGAGCGAGAACTGAGTGTCTATAAGGGTGGTCGGAAAGTGTTATCATATCCAGTTCGCTTAGGATTCAATGGCATGCTGGAGAAACAGTTTCAGGGAGACGGGGCGACTCCGGAAGGGCGCTATCGTGTGACCGAGAGACGGGGGCCAGGCCAGACGCAGTTCTACCGAGCATTGGCTCTAGACTACCCTAATGGCGAAGATCGGCGGCGCTTCCAGCTTGCAAAGCGGTCGGGGAAAATTTCTCCGTTCAAAGGTATTGGCGGTCAGATCGAAATTCATGGCGCAGACAATGAACGGCTGGCGCAGACTCTCGGGTGTGTGATGCTCGATAACTCCAGTATGGCGGTTCTCTATGAGAGCGTCCCGGTTGGAACACCGGTCACCATTGTCGGTGCATTAACCAAACAAAATGCAGTCGCATCGGCATTGGCGCAACTCGACCGTAGCAAAGAAGAAATCTGAGCGGAGACCAATGGGACGAATCCTTCTTGCAACGTTCGCAGTCATTCTCATCATCCTCCTGGCGATGAATGCTCCGACGACCACCTCTCCCACATCCGGTAAAAGTCATGAGATTCAGCCGGCGCCAGCTGAAGAGAAAGCCTCCCTTCGTACGCTACAGGCCAGGTATAAGGCGCTTTCTAAACAGCTGGCCCAACTCACGCCTAACCAGCCTTATATTTTGGTAGATACAGCTCGAAACCGACTCTATGTGAAGCGTCAGGATGAAATCGTTCTTCATGCCATTGCATCGACTGGGAGCGGGACGATTCTTGACAAGCCCGGTGAAGGCAACAATCAATGGGTGTTTGACACGCCGCGAGGGGAATTTCTCGTCAAGTCCAAATTGACCAATCCCACATGGATCAAGCCGGATTGGGCATTCGTCGAAGAGGGGCTCGCCGTTCCACAAAATGCTGCGGACCGTGCCGAACAGGGAGTACTCGGTGACTATGCGCTCGGGTTCGGTAAAGGGTACTTCATCCATGGGACGCTCTATACCAGGCTATTGGGAAAGAACGTGACGCATGGGTGTATTCGGCTCAACGACAACGATCTGAAAGGTGTCTACAAACTCGCTCGAGTGGGGACACCGATCATGATCTTTTAATCCACTGAAACGCGCAGACATTGACGATGCACTTCTGCGCCATTCTTCTCCTGCTCGCATTTGCCACACCAGGGTGGGGAAAGGAACCCGAAGCCTTTCCCGATCTGAATCCCAATAACCTGCATGAACTCAAAGAAGCGACACGTGTTCTGGAAGAAGAGCTCAAACTCGCGGCCCGTCCGCAGACCTATCTTCTCATTGATTTGAGGGCAAGTACGATTCTCATTAAAGGTCGCGGAATCGACCTTCACCAAATCCCCATCGTGACATGGTCGGCAGGACCGCAAGAGGCCCTAAAAGGGGTCCATCGCTTGATAGCACGGCCACCAGTCATGAGGAGAAAGATTGAACCGGGTGCAGCTGTCGAGCAGGAACCGATTTCTGTCGCGGACATGCCGACCGACTACGTCCTGACATTTACGCCGTCTCTGAGCCTGACTGTGGTTCCATCTGTGGCTAACGATGGTCTTCTCCGGAGTGCTGTCCTGCTCGGGAAAGTCGGATGGCACGGTATGAAGGGTTGGGTGGCTCAGCTTTTCAGAGACCAACCTGCAGGGCCTTCATCCTATCTGCGGCTGACCCTCACAGCCGACCATGCTCAATCGTTGGCATGGTCTCTCGTCGATGGAATGGCGGTTGTCATTCGCCGTTCTTCAGATAAATAGGAATACATAGCATGTCGGTCAGGTTGTCTTTTTATTGATGATTCCATAAGATACAAAAACGAATCGCCCCGATCTCAGCAACATCCTGTTGAACTTAGGAGGTCGATGTCTATGCGCCCCAGCGACAAGCTGCCGCCGTTGTTCCGCGCAACCGTCCAGCCGGTCCTTGAAGCACTGAACCGTGATCAGGTGATCGAACGAATCTGGTCGAAAGACCATCGGCTCTGGAAACCGGATCCCAAGGAAATTACTGATCGGTTGGGGTGGTTGACGGTCCAGGACCAGATGCGTCAACAGCTCGAGCTCCTACAGCGCTGTGTGGCGGATGCAAAACAACACAGTATAAAGGATGTCGTGCTACTGGGGATGGGTGGGAGTAGCCTAGGACCCGAGGTTTTTCGTACGGTGTTCGGACCTCAGAAAGGAGCCCCACGACAATGGGTGCTTGATTCGACGATTCCGGGGTGGATACGCCAAGTCACCAAGGCTATCTCTCCGGCACGGACGCTCTTTCTAGTCGCAAGTAAATCCGGCGGAACCATCGAAGTTATGTCGCTCTTCGCACACTTTTGGAAACTGGTGACGAAGGCGAAGGGGAATCAGGGAGGGAGCCAGTTTGTTGCGATTACTGACCCAGGCACGGGTTTGGAAAAGATGGCGAAAGACTACGGGTTTGGTGAGATTTTCTCCAACCCCGGCGATATCGGTGGACGCTATTCCGTTCTGTCCCTCTTTGGGTTGGTTCCGGCGGCCCTCCTTGGGGTGAATATCCCCAAACTCCTGGACCGGGCTGCCGGTATGGCTGAACGATGCCGGTTGTCGACAGACATGCAGGCGAATCCCGGCGCGTATCTGGGTGCCGCGATGGGCAGCCTTGCGAAGACTGGCCGTGATAAGGTGACGGTCATTGCGTCACCGTCTCTGACCACTTTCGGTCTCTGGGTTGAACAGCTCCTCGCAGAAAGTACAGGCAAGGAAGGGACGGGCCTCATTCCCATCGCACAGGAACCGGTTCTGAAACCGAATGTCTATGGAGCCGATCGATTCTTTGTGTACCTCAAGTTGAGCAGAGAGAAGAACGCAGCGCTCGATCAAGCCGTACAGGCACTGGTGAAGGCTGATCAGCCGGTTCTGCAATTTAATCTTCGCGATTGTTATGATCTGGGCGCTGAGTTTTTCCGATGGGAGTTTGCCACGGCGGTGGCGGGCCATGTCCTGGGTATTCACCCGTTCGACCAGCCGAATGTCCAGGAAAGCAAAGACAACACGAATCGAGTGCTTGAGACTTTCCAATCGACAGGGAGGTTGCCGGCTCAACCCAACCATCAGCCGAAGGAAGTGGCGAAGGCGTTGTCGGGGCTTCTTCAACCAGGAACATACCTGTCGATGCTTGGATACACCACTCCAACCCGTCCTCTCGAAGCAGCTGTCGGTCGGCTCCGCCGCGCGCTCATGTCTACATACTCCGTGGCCACGACATTTGGCTACGGACCGCGCTATCTCCACTCAACAGGACAACTCCACAAGGGAGGACCGAATACCGGTGTGTTCCTGGAATTAGTGGATCGCATGGTTCCCGATCTGCCTATTCCTGGGAGACCATTTTCATTTGGAACCTTGGCGAATTCCCAGGCGAGCGGAGATCTCGAATCACTCCGTACGCACCATCGGCAGGCCCTACGGGTTCAATTGGGAAGAAACCCCGTGACCGTCGTCAATGCTATCGCGGCAGCGGTGACGGGGACTCGTCGGTCTCGTCGGCGAACAGGAACGAGGAAACCTTACCGGAAAACGCGTCGTTGATATGGCAGCCATTCCGGACATCCGCGTTGCGGGCTCCGTTCAGAATTGGGCACACCAGGCTGCTGCGTTCATTGCCTCCGTCAGTGAACGGGCCATTCTGGCCAATGGGCGGTTCATCATGGCCCTTTCCGGAGGCTCGACCCCGAAGACACTCTATCAAACCCTTGCATCGCCAGAGTGGAAGACCAGGTTTGAGTGGAAGAAGATCCATTTCCTATTCGGTGATGAACGCTGCGTCCCTCCAGACCATCCGGACAGTAATTTCAACATGGCGCAGGCCTCGCTTTTCCACCCGTTGGCTATTCCGCCAAATCACATATTCAGGATGAAGGGCGAGGGTGAAGACCCTTCACCTGTCGCCCGGGAGTACGAGCAGACCATCCGCCAGCTAACTGAGACTCAACCGCCTACAATGCCTCGGATCGACCTCGTTCTGCTGGGTCTGGGTGACGATGGGCATACAGCCTCGCTCTTTCCTGGGACATCTGCCTTGCAGGAGACAACGAAGATCGTCACTGTCGGCCAAGCCCCCAGGGGGATCCGATCACGCCTGACGTTGACTCTAGGTGTGTTGAATCAGGCAGCTATGGTACTGTTCCTCGTGACCGGCAAGGGGAAAGCCGACATGATCCGTCGGGTTCTCGAACCGACATCGGAAGCGGATCGGTCTCTGCCCGCTGCTCAGATCACTCCCGAATCCGGGCAGCTTGTCTGGATGCTGGACCAAGCGGCTGCAGCAGGGCTGACAAGGCAACGGCCACAGTAAGGAGACGTATGATTCTCGCGGGAGATATTGGGGGAACAAAGACCAACCTTGCGCTCTATGAGTGGACGAACGAGCGTGTGGACCCGATTCGCCTGGAGAGTTTTCACAGTGCCGACTATACCTCGCTGGAGGATATCCTGTCGGAATTCCTGAGCCCACCGGCACCACCAGTGGCAGTGGGCCCGGACCAATCCAATGTCAGCGAGAAAGAGGGGCTACAGACCGCTTCAGAGGTGAAGGTCACAGCCGCGTGCTTCGGCATTGCGGGACCGGTCATCGACAACCATTGCGAGACGACCAACCTCCCCTGGGTCGTGGATGGACTCACGATCGCAGATCGATTTGCAGTTCCTCGCGTGCAGTTGCTCAATGATTTGGAAGCCACGGCGTATGGCATTCTGTCACTGCGTCCAGATGAGTTGGAAGTATTGAATGCCGGGAATCCACCTAAAAAAAGACAGGCGCTTGCCCTGATTGCGGCTGGGACAGGATTGGGCGAGGCCATTCTGTTTTGGGACGGTAAATCATATCGCCCTATGCCGTCAGAAGGAGGACATGCGGATTTCGGGCCGAACAATGATCAGGAAATCGAGCTTCTTCGGTATCTGCGGAGCCAATATCTCCATGTCAGCTATGAGCGAATTTTGTCCGGGCCGGGTCTCCACGCGATTTATGAGTTCTTGCGTGATACGAAGAAGAATGAGCCGACATGGCTCATGGAAAAAATTAAGGCCGGTAATCCAGCGGCGGAAATTGCCCAAGCCGGTCTCCAAGGCCAAGCGGAAATTGCCACGCAGGCATTGGAACTCTTTGCGTCAATTTATGGAGCAGAATCCGGAAACCTTGCCTTGAAGGCGCTCTCGCTGGATGGGGTGTATGTGGGGGGTGGGATAGCGCCGAAACTCATTACAAAACTGAAAGACGGGACCTTTATGAAAGGATTCCTGAACAAAGGACGTTATAAAAAATTGCTGAGTAAGATGCCGGTCAAAGTGATCATGAATCAGCAAACGGCTCTGCTCGGTGCAGCGTCCGTAGCCGGTGCCCTGTCGCTCAAGCAAGCATCATGATCTCAGACGATCTCGACCAACTCAAAAAAACGGCTGCAACCGAGGCAGCGCAATTCATCCGCAACGGGATGGTGGTTGGACTCGGAACCGGCTCCACGGCCAAACATATGATCCGAGCCTTGGGGGAGAAGGTTCGGGCTGGTCTGACCCTGAGAGGGGTTCCGACGTCTCAAGAAACCGCGGCGCTTGCCAAGCAAGCCGGTATTCCCCTTCTCGAAGCAGACAACCGATGGGAGATTGACGTTGCCATCGACGGGGCCGATCAGGTCGATCCACAGTTCAATCTCATCAAGGGCGGCGGCGGGGCCCTCTTAAAAGAAAAAATCGTGGCCTCCTCAGCCAAACAATTCATCGTAGTCGTGGACCACACAAAACAAGTCCCGATCCTGGGTGGGTCTTTTCCCTTGCCAATCGAAGTCATTCCCTTTGGGTGGGGAAGTACCGCAAGAGAGATCGAATCGCTCACCAAGAGCCGAGTTGTCTTGCGCGAGCGGAACGGAGGTCCATTTCTCACCGAAGCCGGTCACTTCATCGTCGATGTCCATCTCGATCGCATCACTCAGCCGGGAGAACTCGAAACGGCCCTCAATTTGATCCCTGGCGTCGTCGAAACAGGCCTCTTTGTCGGGCGGACGGATGTGCTGATCATCGGCACTCCCCAAGGTGTTCGCACGGTGCATGCGCCTAGGAAATAGCCTGTCGCTCAGCCGGCGGCACTTTCTCCTGATTCTCCGTCGATACACGCGCTTCCTTCTGACCATCCCGATAGCGTATACATTTCCTCCAGCAGCAGTCACCCATGCCACGACAACGACCAGACCAAAAGGTGAAGACGTTATGCCTGACGAGACTCAGATGGTAGACCCGTATCGACTGCCGCGCCATATAGTTCCGACTCGGTATGAGCTCCGGCTTGAACCGGATCTCACAACCGCGACGTTTACTGGCCAGGTGACGATCACCCTCACGGTACACCAGACAACACAAACGATCATCTTGAATGCTGTCGATCTCGTCGTGGATACCGCGCGGCTGGAAGGACAGGATGGGCATCGAATTGAAGCGACCACCGAATTGGACCATTCTCTCCAACGGGCCACACTCTCATTTGGAAGGCCCATTTCACAAGGTGCTTGGAAGCTCTACCTCTCGTTCCATGGGAAACTGAATGACCAGCTCCGTGGATTCTATCGCAGTACCTACAAGGACCAGTCAGGAACAGTGCAGACGTTGGCCGCCACGCAGTTCGAGGCGACCGATGCGCGTAGAGCCTTCCCATGTTGGGATGAGCCTGATTTTAAAGCGGTCTTTGCCACAACGTTGGTCATCGATCCACAGCTCACGGCTGTGTCGAATACCACGATCGTGTCCGAGTCGACGGAGAACAATAAGAAGGTCGTCCGATTTGCCGATAGCATTCCCATGTCGACCTATCTGGTGGCCTTCATCGTGGGATGGCTTGAGGCGACGAAACCTGCTTATGTTGGGAAGGCGCCGATTCGACTCTGGACGATTCCTGGCAAGCAGCAGCTCACCCCTTTCGGGCAAGATATCGCGGCAGCGTCGCTCAAGTTTTTTGAAGACTACTACGGGATCTCTTACCCCGGAGATAAGCTGGATCTTCTCGCAATCCCGGACTTTGCATCAGGGGCCATGGAAAACCTCGGCGCGATTACGTTTCGGGAAACTGCGTTACTTGTGGATCAACGTACGGGAACACATGCCGAGCTTGAACGAGTGGCCGACGTGGTGGCGCATGAAAACGCCCACATGTGGTTCGGCGACCTTGTCACCATGTCTTGGTGGAACGGGCTGTGGCTCAATGAAGCCTTTGCGACCTTCATGGAAATGCTGGCGGTTGATGACTGGCAACCGGAATGGAAGCGATGGGAGAGTTTCAGTGTTGCACGAGCCGCCGCGTTCTCAGTCGACGGGCTGGTGAGTACGAGACCGATCGAGTACCCAGTGCGTGCCCCTAAGGATGCAGATGCGATGTTTGACATCTTGACGTATGAAAAAGGGGCATCGGTTCTTCGGATGTTGGAGCAGCATATCGGGCCCACCGTATTTCGTGATGGGGTGCGACAGTATCTCCGCACCCATGCCTATGGCAATGCGGATACGAAGGATCTGTGGACGTCGCTGGGCGCGGTGGCTCATCAACCGGTTCCTGAGCTGATGGACGGGTGGATCTTTCAGCCGGGTTTCCCATTAGTGACAGCGGAAGTGCAGGGGAATCAGCTGAGGCTCTCGCAACAACGATTCACCTATCTGTCGCAGGAGTCGACCACGAAACAACTCTGGCAGATCCCGATTCAGATTCGTTTCACTATCAGAGAACGTACGGAACATCACAAGCTGCTGTTAACGGAACGGGAAACAAATATCGACCTCCCGGATGGCGTCACCTCAATTTTTGTCAACGAAGGAGGACATGGTTTTTATCGTGTCCGCCACCAAGGGGTACTCCTGCAGCAATTCCTTGATCAAGGCCTTGAGCGCTTGGCAGCCATTGAACGATTTGCTCTCGTCAGTGACGCCTGGGCCACTACCATTGCCGGGGTGACACCACTGTCGGAGTACCTCCGGCTCACTACCCATTTCAAAAGTGAACGAGACAGGAATGTCTGGGCGGTGCTACTGGAGTCCTTCTCTTTCCTGAACCGGATCATTTCAACTGAGGATCGTGCGGCGCTCGAGACATTTGTCTGTACTCGAGTAACGTCAGCAGTCACGGAATTGGGTTGGGATCCCAAGCCGGGAGAATCAGATATCACGAAACAATTGCGCGGAGACTTGCTCGGCGCTCTCGGGAAGCTCGGCAATGATCGAAACACTCAACAACAGGCTGCGGAACGCTATCGGCAATATCGGACCGATCCGACAACCGTAGACGCGAACGTCGTTCCCGCCCTGGTTAGTATCCTTGCGCATACGGGAAACGAAGCACGGTATGAAGAGTTCGCCGAACACTATCGAACGGCCGCCACTCCACAAGAGGAACGCCGGTATCTGTTCTCATTGGCAGCATTTTGCCTGCCATCCGCAGCTACGCGCACATTGGAGAAGACGATCAACGGAGAGATCCGCACCCAAGATGCGCCCTTCATCGTCGGGGCATTGATGTCGAATGTGTACAGCCGTGAACAAGCCTGGGATTTTGTAAAGGCCAATTGGGATCAGATGGACCGACTTTTTCCGAAACAAGGCCTCAGAAGGATGTGTGGCGGCATCGTCGGTCTGGCAACTCCGGAGCTTGAGGAAGACGTGCGCAGCTTCTTTACCTCTCGCAAGGTCGACCTGGGTGGAAAAACGCTGGAGCAATACTTGGAGCAACTTCGTGTGGCCGTCTTGTTCCGTGAACGGGATGGTGCCACACTGCGGGCGTCTCTGCAGCGTCAACAATCAGGAGTCTCATCATGATCAAGCATATCGCGTTTACCATGTATCCCATGGCCGATATGGCGCGAGCCCGACGGTTTTATGAAGACACGCTCGGTCTTCGGTTGATGCGGCGTGAGGCGAGTGAGTTTGAGTGGGTCGAATACGATCTCGACGGTGGAACCTTCGTCCTCACGGACCTCAAGCAAGAGGGGCACCCAGCGCCGAAACCGGAGGGAGTATCGCCTTCGAAGTCCAGAATGTCGATCAGATGGTGGAACAATTACGCGCGAAGGGTGTGCACGTAAAGCTCGAGCCGCTCTCGACCCCAGTGTGTCGCCTCGCAGGCATTCTCGACTCTGAAGGTAATGCAGTTACGCTGCATCAGGTGATGCAAGTCTGGTAGGGTCTTCGGCGGAGCCGGCATACAGACGAGGAGGTGTCGATTCACGTAGAGCGAATATGTGACCAGTGGTCTGTTACCTGTTATCACTCATGCCGCAGGACGGCCAGCGGAGGTTGCCCGAGGATTCGGTAGGTACTGAAAAAACCGACCAGCACGGTCAGTATCATGGTGGCGGCGCAGCCCGATGCCAGAACGCCTAGTTGAAGGCTCCAGGAAAGATCGAACACCGTCTCAAGGACCACCCAGGAGAGAACACTCGCCAGTACCGTCCCCAATAGCCCACCCAATGCACCCAGTAGAGCATACTCAACGGCAAACGACTGGGCAATCACCATTCTGGTTGCTCCCAAGGCTTTGAGAATGACCGATTCATATAAGCGTCGATAGCGAGTCGCCGCCAATGCTGCCGCCATCACGAAGCAACCGGACAGGACACAGAACAGGGCCACTGCGCGAATGGCCAAAGAGAGTCGGTCGAGCACCCGCGCGAAACTGTTGAGCATGTCGCCCATGTTAATTGCGGTCACGTTGGGAAAGGTCGTGACGACCGCCTGCTGTACGGCAACCTCTTCGGAGGGTGATACATGGACTGTCGCCACATAGGTATGTGGGGCTCCATCCAGGGATCCAGGGGAAAAGATCATGTAGAAATTCGTCGAGAAGTTTCCCCACTCCACCTTTCGGATGCTCCCGACCTCTCCCGTCACAGGGACCCCTTGGATATCCACCTCCATCGTATCTCCGACCATGAGACCAAGTTGAGCCGCGGCCTCTTCCTCGATCGAAATCAGCGGCTTGGTGAAGCTCTGGCCAGGTTTCCACCACTCGCCCGCGACAACCTTGTTATCTTTCGGAAGCTCCTGCAGGAACGTCAGGACATACTCGCGCGTGAGGTACCATTTTCTTCGCTGTTCCTTTTTAGCCTCAGACTTTTCTTTCTGTTCTTCAGCCTCGGATAACGCTTCGAGCCTGATGGGTTGGCCCTTGATCGAGGCGAGCCGTGATCGAACCAGTGGTGTCAAGCGAGGAGCCTGGTCGTTGGTCTGTTGATGCATCAGACGGAGAAACTCTTCGGTCTGATCAGGCTGAATATCGATGAAAAAAAATGTGGGCGCATCGGTGGGCCGGTTCTCGCCGACCTGCGCGAGGAGTGACCGTTCAACCAGTGACACGGTCGTGACGACCATCACTCCGATCCCGATGGCAATGGTGATGCTGACCGCTTGGCTTCCGGGTCTCGGGACATTCCCCAGCGCTTGGCGAAAAATGAGCAGGTCTGGCCTGGGCCATCTCGTGAGGGCACGGAGCAGGACGCAGGCTGCAAGCCCCAATAGCAACACAGCGCCGGTAAAGGCTGCAATGAAAAGCGCTCCCACTTTCCAGGAGCCGGCTTGCCACATTGACAAGAGCGCCAAGCCAAGCCCGATCCCGATCGACGTGATGGCCTTCCCCCGATCAACCTCTCGCCAGGTGTTCCACCATTGGCGCATGTTCTGACTTGTCGCAGGAGCCATGGGGACGATCTCACGTCGAAAAATTCGAGCCGGCTTCACTTCACGAATAGTCAACAGCGGCCACAAGGTGAACAGCAGTGTGGACAACAGGCCTAAGGCCAACCCCTTTACCAAAGGCACAAGTGAAATGCCCATGCCCCCTTCGGCCAATCCCAGTTGATCCAGGAGATCCGAGGCCATCAAGGCGGCAATTATCCATGGAAGCCCTTGCTGGAGTAAGATTCCGATGGCCAGACCGATCAGACTACCGGCGAGACCGAGTATCATGGCCTGAATGGCATAGGTCCAGATGATCGTGGGAGAATCAGCCCCGATCGTCTTGAGGACGGCAATGGTCGTCAGCTTTTCTCGGACAAAGGCATGCACGGAAGTTGCTACGCCCAACCCGCCGATGAACAACGCGGTCAGCCCAATCAGGCCGAGATAGCGGGTCAGCTGATCCAAGAATTGTTTCAGTTGCGGTTGGGCGTCCTTATAGCCCGACACGCGGGCGGCATCCGACTGCAGCCGCCCCCGTAGTTCATACAAAAGCGGATCAGCGGAAAGATCGGACGGGATCTTGACCAGATACCGCTCACGTACGCGACTGCCCACCTTGACCAGCTCAGCTGCATGAAGACCTTCTCGAGACATCAACACTCGGGGGCCGAGGCTGAAGGCATTGGCCATACGATCCGGTTCAGTTCTGACCATCGCAACAATCCCGAAGAATCCCTGACCAATCTTGAGACAGTCTCCAATCCGGAGCCCCATCTTGATCAAGAGCGATTCTTGGACGACCACACCAAAAGTGGCCCGGTCTTGACACCGGCCTGATTGTTGGCCGAGAAGCTCCGCCAGTTTGCCCTGGGGTTCCAAGCGAACCGTGCCATAGAGCGGATATTCTGGTCCCACAGCCTTAAGTTCCACAATTTGTGTCGGCTGTCCGCTTGTGGAGGAGTCGGTCCTGGCCACCATCGCAATCAACTCACTGACATGTGTGAGCGATATCCCACGTGGACTCAATGACTCCAATATCGCCTGCCCTTGAGGGCTGATGGGGCGAGACAGTCGGATCTCAAGGTCGCCCCCTAGAAGGCCCCGCGCTTCCTGGTTAACGGTCTTCTCCACTTCCGCTCCGAAGAGGGACACTCCGGTCAACGCACCGACGCCAATGGCGATGCAGACTAAGAAATAGACAAAGTGCCGCCAAGCCGAGCGTGTCTCGCGCCATGCCATGTTGAACGTGAAGGGAGTCATGAGCGGAATCTTGAGGAGAGCGCGGAGGTTGGATGCTCGGCAGTGTAGCCTGGATTATTGTTGACCGTGTCGTGAGCGGGCCTATCAGTGGCCTCGCCAGACGGCGGTAAGGTATCGGACTCTACCTGTCCATCGCGAAGAGACAGCACCCGTTGCATCGATGCGGCGAGTGCGACATCGTGGGTCACGAGGACCAAGGTCGTACCATGATCGCGGTGCAGCGACAGCAGCAATTCAACGATCTGTGCCCCGGTAGCACTGTCGAGATTACCCGTCGGCTCATCGGCCAGGAGGATCGGTGGTCGACAGGCAAAGGCCCGTGCGACTGCGACACGCTGTTGTTCTCCTCCCGATAATTGGACCGGATAGTGCCCCATGCGGTCGGATAATCCGACGGAGGAGAGCAACTCTGCCGCCCGATCTCCGGCTCGTTTCTCCCCGTTCAATTCCAAGGGTACCGCGACATTCTCAACGGCCGTGAGGGTAGGGATCAGGTGAAACGATTGGAAAATATACCCAATGTTTTCACGCCGAAATTGTGCCATTCGGCTCTCGGTCATGGTCGTGATGTCGGTTCCATCCAGAGTAATCGTGCCGGACGTCGGTTGATCGAGTCCGGCCATCAGTCCCAATAGCGTCGACTTCCCACTCCCGGACGGTCCCACAATAGCCACCGACTGCTGAGCTGGAATGATAAAACTAATGTGGTCGAGAATCCTGACAGCCTGCCCGGCTGCAACTAAGACCATCGACACCTGTTGTACTGAAATCATGCCAACCCTCTATTTCTGCAGAGGAGACGCTAATCAGACTGATAGTATACTGTCTGAGATGTAGGTGCGAGTGATGAGATAAGTTATGCTGCTCCGAAGAACTCTTGTTCTGGTCATGTCTGCTATCGTCACCGTGTTCTGGCACCTTACACCAGGAGGGGCTTCTCCCTCCACGCCGGATACCAGACCACGTATCGTGGCTTTCGGAGACAGTCTGACGGCGGGACTTGGGGTACCAGCCGAAGAATCGTATCCGGCTCAATTACAACGGAGCCTTGATGCGCTCGGGTATTCCTATCGGGTCGTCAATGCGGGGGTGAGCGGCGACACGACAGCCGGGGGTCTGCGTCGTGTGCCGTGGATCCTCACGAACAAACCAGACGTGGTCATTCTTGAGTTAGGTGCAAACGATGGACTGAGAGGACTCAGCGTTGATCAAACCCGACACAACTTGCGCGAGATCATTCAACGGTTGCAAGAGGCCGGTGTGGGGGTCGTCTTGGCTGGAATGAAATTACCGCCGAATTATGGCCAGGACTACCTCGCACGGTTTGAAGGGATCTATCCATCACTGGCCAAGGAATACCGGCTTCCGTTGATTCCCTTCTTTCTCGAGGGAGTGGGTGGATCTTCATCCCTCAATCAGGCTGATGGGATTCATCCGACCGCCAAGGGCTACGCGTTGGTTGTGGAACAGGTACTCAAGATACTCGGCCCGTTACTCAAATTGCCGGAGAGCCAGAAGTGAGACAAACCCTGCCACACCAAGCAGACAAATCTTCCCCATCTCCGAGTAGACGGGGAAAGACTGTCACGAGGTCGATCGATCGGGATCTTAGGACTTCTTGAAAAACGTGTCGTAGACGCCGTAGATGAGCACGATCGCGATCAGCACATAATACAGGCCGGTGATCCCGCTATAATCCGGGGGCCCTTCCGACACGTTTGCCATCGCCGGCAATGCCTGGACCAGTAAGGCCCCGGTGAAGAGTCCGGTTCGTGAAAATAACTGCATCATCTCTTCCCCTTTCTAAATCCACGGAAGACAAAAAGTGGGCGCATTTTACTGGACATCGACTGCATGGTGCAAGAGGCAGCCCCAGAGAGGCAGAAAGGCACGGAGAAGAGAGAATAACCCGTTATGGGTGAGGGGTCGTCTTGGCTACGGATTGAAGCTCGTCGGCAACTTCCTTAAAAGACGTGGCCACCTTGTCAAAGTGTGACCCTTTCTCCAGAATTTCACGGGCTGCCATACGAATCTGCTCATCATATTGTGCCACCTCGTTCGTCAATTCTCCCAGTTTCGTGAGGGTGGCCCGATAGGTGTTGACTTCGCGCTCAAGATCACGTGAGGTCGTCTGGGCTGCTTTAAGTTCTGCCACCGAGGCCTGGAGTTGTTGTGTGAGGCGTCCTGCATACGCCTTGCGATCTCGTAGTTCAGCCTCTAGGGTCGCTAACACATCCTCTGTTTCCCGGCGTCGATCCTCCAGGCTCTTGATCGCAAGGATCCATGCGGAAACTTCTCCTGCTTCAATGACAGGCGAAGGAGGCAGCGGCTGTTCTTTTTCAATGGCCTTCATCGCTGGTTGCAACCATTCCACAAATTTCAGGATCTCGCTCAGTTTAATATCGGCAACGGACGACTGCAAGGTCAAAGGTGACGGTTTGTTGGAATGCTTGGTCTGTGGGCGTGATGGCGATTCCTTCTGGATGCTCGACGTGACGGACTCTTGAGCAGCGCTCCACCGATGATACTCCAGCAAAACAGCGATAGAGTGGCGGCACAAGGGCTCTTCTGGTACGGAACAGGAGCATGAGGAAAGGAGGTACCCGTCTCTCAGGTTGACCTGTTGCTCGTAGAGACCGGCGTTGCCGATCACGGTTGACGAGATCTGAGAATCGCTTGCGTCGGCGATGCGGACCCTCTTTTCCGTCACGTATTGGCAGGCAACGTGATAGGCGGCAGCTTCCGACACCGCCTGAATCATTTGTGGAACCAATAGAGTGAGTCGTTCAGCGCTGCAGGGAATTCTGTTTGTCATGGGGGGGACCCTTGATGCTCCTCTGAAGGCCATGATGTGGCCAGTTTGACGACCGACCTGGAAAGTGTCAATTAGTCTTTAGTAGCGTGCCCCTTTACCGTAGGGCAACAGGCAACAGATTGGGAAATGTGACTACTTGCAAGGCTTGGTGGGGTTTGCCTTTCCCATCGGGGTGAGCCACAGATAGTCTGCGATGGGATCGTCCAGAAGGGCTCGAACGTCTTCGGCTCGGCTTGGTTCGAATGACATCATGTAGACGGTTGTTTGCGTGACCTCACCGGACAGCCGCCTCGCCACGCGCTTCGGGACTGGGAGGCCATATTGGATGTGTCCGCCCCCTGTATAGCTCAAGATGATGCGACGCAACCCGTCTGCAGCACGACGGATTTCTTCCTGTCTCTGGACCAAGGTCTTGGCCATACCCTCATCACGGACCATCGACGCCTCATACATCGTTCGATAGTGTTCCTCTGTTCCGCCATGGCACCGCCGCAATTGATCGATGATCTTGGTGTGGTACGCGGGATCATCGACAATCTCTTCTTGAGCCATGCCTGATGCCGCCCACTCTGGTTCGTGTTTCACCGGTTCCAGTCCCAATTTTAGGATGCGGCGGATCAGTGGCTTGGGCGGATTCATGGCACGGACTGGCAGCTGCCGTTCGCGAGCAAACGTGACGAGCGGCCCATAATCGCTAAACTCCCCCCCCCAGTTTTGCTTCCAACGTACCTCTTCCAAAAACTCGTCCGACATCGACTGGATGCCGGAGACGTAGGAGTCCAAGGCTTCTTGACCGTCCCACCCAAACATTTCCATGCCGATAGTGGGGTAAATCCGATCTGCGAGCAGCTGGTTCAAGACTTTTAAGGCGGCTTCGATATGGTAGGGGTTGTGGTGTTCTTCGCCCAGATAGATAATCTCTGCCTGCTCCAGAGTCTTGATCCATTCAGGAAAGGCGACGACGAGGCCTGTTCGGGTATCGATGATATGCCAGGGCTGCCATGTCACGGCTGGTTCGACTGTCGGTGAGTCGAGCTGTGGCATGGCACCGCTCGCGGAAGCAATGAGGAGCCAGAGCACGAGACTCAGAGCCAGGACAATCCCCCTACATCGACGCAGGGCCAGCCACGCATGCATAGGGCACTCCTACCATACTGCGGCTCAGGCGAACAAGCCGCCTTGACGGCAAAGTTGGTGGCCCACTATGCTGGTCCATCGGAAGAAATGTGTGCGTCCTCACTGTCAACGACCTGTTGCTTTCCCCATGAACTCCGCTGACCCATTCGAGTCATTTCGCCGTCACATGAGTCGGCAGGCTCACCGTGTTCCTAAACAGTGGGATGCTTCACGGGGGTTGCTCGAAAAACGTGCGTTCACCTCGACGGTCGATCGCCTCATCTCTGCCATTAAAGAACAGCCTCTTCCGGACAATGTGAAAGCGATCTTACTCCAATTGTTTGAGGGGAAACGACCGCAGCGAGTGCAAGATCTCGACGGAGAGTATCTCAAACAGGTGACGGGTTTTCCGCCTGCCAAAGCCATGCGGGCGCTCACCATTGCATTTGGTTTGGTGCCTGCGCCAACCTCGAAATGGCCGATGAGCTCTCTCTCGAGTGAGGCAATAGAAGGATTAGTGCGTGGCCTTACCAATCCGTTTGATCTCCTCATGAATACTGATGTGGCCTCTGTGCTCGATATTGGCACGGGGGACCTATCGTTTGCCGAAGAACTCGCCGATCGGTATGGACCCCAGCTCCATCAGCGCGATCGGCCGCTTATTCTCCATGGGGTGGATCGGCTCGATCCGCAATCACAGTTAGGAGGCCCCCTTCACGCCGATTCAGGCAGACTGCACAGGTTACGACAGAAACAGGGGCTCTCCTTTGCCTTTTTCGGCCATCAGGACGTATTCAACCTTGATGAGCTCGATGGGCGTGACCTCCTCGCGCCGCGTTATACCGTGGCCACCTGTTGGGCTCCGGCCACGCCGACGTTTGCATACGAGCCGAGTCGGCTCTCGCCTGCGGTCATTCACGAGGAGCTGCAACGGACCAAGGGCACCTTCCGCTTGACGCGCTTTGGGAAAGAACCGGCGTTGGAAGTCCTGCACGGGACTCGTGCCCTGCTCTTCCCCCCCTGGAAGTTTGATGTCATTGGCCCGCTGGCGTTGCTGCAGCTGCTTGCCCGGCGGGGTTCTCTCGTGGTGCTGGGTTCAGTGGACGACCAGGTGTTTTGGGAAATCCTGGCCCAGTTGCTGGATGATCCACGCTACCGTCCCCGGGACGAACCGTTTCATGCGGCAAACCTTCCTGCGATCTTTGGCGGGGTCTACGATCAGCTCACGAACCTGCCGATTCGTGCGTCAGTGGAGCTCGCCACCCTAGGAGCTCTTCGGCATCAGTTGCCTCCAGCGGATCTGTCGGCTTCTACAAATCACTCGACCGGACTCTTTCGCTACGTTCGCATCAGCCGTGGTGCCACCTTCCCAGGCATGCCCGCCAGCAGCACCGCACGAAAATTCTCCGCTATGACCGAGGAAGTGCCGCCCTGGCTGGTCACGTTGGTTCCGGCGTAGGGAAGTCGATTCAGCATTGGCGTGGCGGCATGGACGTGCGAAACACGCGATTCATTGACCGTCTTCAGGCCCTTTGCTAGACTTCGATCGTGTCCGATCACCACGCACTTCTCCAGTATCCCAGACCCTAATCCCATCATGACTTCTACGGAGACCATCCGGGCCATTCAGGAGAACATTGCTCGGGTGATCAAAGGGAAACCCCATGTCATCGAGATGTGCCTCGTCGCGCTGCTCGCCCGGGGGCATCTCCTTCTTGAAGATGTTCCGGGAGTGGGCAAAACCACACTCGCCCATAGCCTCGCGCGATCGCTGGACTGTTCGTTTAAACGGATTCAGTTTACAAGCGATCTGTTGCCGTCCGACATTGTTGGGGTGTCGATTTTCAATCGGCAAAAGCAGGCATTCGAGTTCATCCCGGGACCCATTTTTGCAAATATTGTTCTGGCGGATGAAATCAATCGCACGACGCCGAAGACGCAGAGCAGTCTTTTGGAGGCGATGAGTGAGGCGCAGATTTCATTCGACAATAAGACCTATCCGCTCAACCCGCCTTTTATGGTCATTGCGACACAAAACCCCGCAGAGTATCACGGAACCTTTCCACTTCCCGAATCGCAACTCGATCGCTTCCTGATGAGGTTGCGCATAGGCTATCCGGCACCGGAAGAAGAGAAGAAAGTTCTGGAACGAGCATCGTCCCTGCATCCGGCGGAGGAGCTGCTCCCGCTGTTGACCGCACCGGAAGTGGTCCAGCTTCAAGACCAGGTCGACAAGATCTTTATGGAGGAAAGTCTGACCGAGTATCTTCTGAGCATTGTCCAGAGTACCAGGCAGTCCGAGCTTCTATGCCTCGGGGTGAGTACAAGGGGAGCGCTGGCATTAAGCCGTGCTGCAAAAGCACTGGCGCTCGTGCGCGGACGGACCTACTGTCTGCCCGATGATATTAAAGAGCTCGCGCCGATCGTGCTGTCCCACCGCATCATGGTGGCGCGCCAGACTGGTCTCCATCAACGAAGTTTTGAACAAGCCGAACGCATCATCCGCGATTTAGTCGACACGATTCCTGTGCCAGTCTAATTCGTTTCTGAACTCCTGTTGCCCTCTCAGTGTTGGTGGGATATGCCGTTTCAGTTGCCGACGTTCGCCCATCGAGTCTTCCGGTATCGCTCCACACGGATCACGTCAGAAGGGTTGCAATTCCTGATCTTCGTACTGGCGATCGGTATTGCGGCCATCAATACGGGTAATAACCTGTTTTATCTGCTCCTGGCCATGATGCTGAGCCTCATTCTGGTATCAGGCATAGCGGCGGAGTACTGTCTGCGACGACTTGAAGTCCGACGGCATCTGCCGGACCTCCTCTTCGTCAACACCCCGGTTACCACTTCGCTCGTGGTCAAGAACAGAAAGTCGCGTTTGACCAGTTTTTCGCTGACTCTGAGTGATGTCGGAGGCAATCCATTTCTCTCCCCGAATATGGAGCTTCACTCCCTTCCCCCAGGGGTCAGTCGAGTGCTCTCCTACCAATTGACCCCGATATGCCGTGGGAAGCTGTGTTTGAATGGTGTACGAATCAGCACTGAGTTTCCCTTCGGACTCTTCACGAAACGAGCGTTCTACCCGATGGAGGACACTCTCGTGGTATGTCCGGAGCTCCAGCCGGTGAATGACCGTCTTCTGCGCGGTCTCTTTGCTGCGGGGTATGAACAGGCCGTCCATCGACGGGGGCACGGCAGCGATCTGTACAATCTTCGCCTCTACCAGGCGGGAGATGATTCCCGGAGTATTCATTGGCCGACGACGGCACGGACTTCTCAACTGACCATTCGAGAGACTGAGGCAGAGGAACAACGTCGAGCGATCATCTGTGTGCCAACGAGTGTGCCGATGAGTCATGACACCTCGTTTGAGCGTGCAGTCTCGTTAGCTGCATCGCTGGTTCAGCATTTGACGCGCCACAGCTACTCCATCCAATTGCGTCTAGGATCAGAGCGTTCATCGTTTGGTCAGGGAGAAGCGCATCGCCTTGACCTACTCCGCATGCTGGGCCTCTGCGAACGAATCACCCCCACCGCAGAGTTCATGCAGCAAGACCAAGAGGCAGATGCGCATTCCGAGGTTGACGGAGGAGGAACGGTGGTTGTCATACAAGCCTGGTCTGATTCCGTAGGAGAGACCGAACTCCCTTGGATCCGGATCGATGGGGCACTCATCCCTGGAGCCGCCCATGTTGCTTAGTCAGGCCCTTCATCTGACTTCCATACTGCTGGCGTCTGCGTCCTTCATTGGATTGACAGTGGGGGCCGGGCTGCCGGAGTGGCTGGCCGCAGTGACCGGTGCGACGCTGATCGCAGTGCTCCTGCGGAACATGGGAATGAAGCCGGTCGATCGACTCACCACACAGATCCCTGTTTCAGCCGTTGGATGGAATCTGATTGTGCTCGGAGGCTTTGTGGGTTTTTGGATCGATCTCTTATGGATTTCCGGTGAGCTGCTTCCCGCCGGACTACACTTTTTGATGATTCTGATGGTTATCAAGCTCTTCAACCTCCGACTCCGACGCGACTATCTGCATCTCTATGCGATCAGTCTTGTCGCCATGCTCGCCTCGGGATCGCTCACGACGGATCTGTGGTTCTTTCCGATTTTTTCAATCTACCTTCTGGCCGGGGTCTGGACCCTGCTTCTGTTTCAGTTGACCAAGACGTCGGAGGTTAGTGCGGATGTCTCGATGTCTCTACCTATTCGAGATGAGAATCATGAAGAAAGCCACAGGGTCTCGCCCCGATTATTTTGGATGGCGAATGGGCTGGCTTTGGGGGCATTTCTTATCACTGTGGTGATTTTCTTCACCATTCCGCGGGTCAACGCGGGGATTTATCAGAAGGGGTTTGGGCAAAATCTTCGCCTGTCCGGGTTTTCCGACAAGGTGAACCTAGGCGCGATTGGATCAATCAAGCGGGACCCCAGCATCGTGATGCGAGTCGAGTTGCCCAGGAGCCCGCTGCATGACGCCAGACCGCTCTATATTCGAGGGGTGTCTTTCGATCAGTACGATGGCAAGGTGTGGACGAATCAACTGAGCTATCGACGGAGTCTCATCGAGGAAAGCCCCGGCACGTTCACGTTTCGCGGAAAACGAACAGTCTCGCGGTCCCAGCTCGGTGAGGCAATGCACCAGAAGATTCTTCTCGAGCCACTGGATACGCCGGTGTTGTTTGCCGCGCCGTTCATCGAAAGCGTAACGGGGGTATTTCCCAGTCTTTTCTTTGACGCAACCGGTGCGGTCTATCTACCATTCCCCAGTTCGTCCCGAATCGAATATACCGTCGTCTCTCGTGCCACTGTGTTGGTGCCGGCGGATCTCGGGTCCGAGCCAGGACCGTATCCTGAATGGGTGGTCCGACAGTATTTGCAACTCCCCCTTCAGTCGGATCGTATCACTGCGTTGGCCGGAGAAGTGACACAGAAACATTACCGGCCATATGAAAAGGCTACTGCGATTCAAACGTATTTAACCAGCCACTATCGATACAGCCTGGATGCGCCGCTTGCCGAACAGCATCAACCGCTAGAAGAATTTCTTTTCGCGAGAAAGACCGGGTACTGCGAGCACTATGCAACGGCAATGGTCATCATGCTCCGAACCGTTGGGGTTCCCGCCCGCCTGGTGACAGGGTTCATGGCCACGGAATGGAACGAATATGGAAATTACTACGTTGTCCGACAACAGGACGCCCATGCGTGGGTCGAAGTGTATCTACCGCATTCCGGGTGGATCAAGATGGATCCAACTCCCACTGAAGAGAATCCGGCGGCTGGAGGCTCGGTATGGAAAGTTCTTGGGCCCATCGTGGATAACATCAAGCTCCAATGGAACCGATTGTTCGTCCAGTATAGTGCGGCAGATCAACTGGCCGTTGTTCGGGAATTAAAAGCCGAAGGGATGTCGGTCCGGAACAAGGCGCTGGATTCCATGACGCTCCTTTTCGGTGCCTTCCTGGCGGTTCTTAGCGGGATCGTGACCCGCGACGTATCTCAGGTCAGGATCGGGTTTCTAGGGGAGTTGCTGGGCGTTGCAGTGATAAGTCTCGCTATCTTTTTCTGGTTGGGTCGGAGGCGGCCGTGGGTGGCCTGGAGCCTCTGGAAAAAGGGCCAGGGTCACGAGCTGGTCATCGCGCAATACTACCGGCGCATGCGCACCTACCTGACCGGGCAGGGTTTTTCAAATTCTACGGCTATCGCGCCACTTGAGCTGGTCGAGATCACTCGCGCACGGTGGAGGGAAGCCCATACGGCTGTGGCGTCGATTACGGAGGTATATTGTCGGACCAGGTTTGGTCATGTGCCGCTCACCCCAGAGGATCTGAAACATACGGAAGACCAGCTCCGCCATCTGTTGGAACTACGAAAACCACAGGCATGACGCTCTGATTCTCACCAGATTCAGATCGCTATCCCATTCGCATGGGGATGACAAAATCAAAACAGGTGGACTGAAAGACCGATCAGGCAAGATACATTGGAGCGGGAAAAGGGATTTGAACCCTCGACCCTCGCCTTGGCAAGGCGATGCTCTACCACTGAGCTATTCCCGCTCGCAAACAACCAGGGGCGGAGTGTACTGACCTCTCCAGTGCCTGTCAAGCCAGGATTCTTGCGCACTATCCTCAAGCAGATCCTCTTCGTACTTCGATAAACTGTTACTTGTTGCGAATCGGTAACAATATAGAAATACAGAGATCATGAATTTGTAAATCAATCAGTTTTTCATTGGCTTATATAGCAATGACCTAATCAAATCTTTCAGCAGTCATCGCTGATAATCAGAGCCGGTGTTACGTCTACTACGCATCAATCAATGATTCAATGATGCAGTAGTACGGTCCAGCTGGAGATAAAAACATAATTATTATCAATAGCTTATGGAATTTATCTCACTGTGGAAGTGTGTATCAGTGCAGATGGTTTGAATCTTGCGAGGAAACCCGTTGAGACATTTTGTTTGCGGTGTTATGTGTGGTCGCTACTTTTTGTGGCGCATGTTTCCAGATAAAGAGAAAGATGGATCGTTGTCTGATAATTAGGTTGAGAAGAAAAACATCGATAAAGACGACAAGCTTCGCTCAAGTTCACATCATGTGAGGAGGTATTCACAATGTTCTTGTCACGTCGACAATTTCTAAAGGTCTCTGTCGGTACGGTTGCTGCCGCAGCCGTGGCGGACAAGGTCCTGGCATTGACGGCGCTCCAGCCGGTGATCGAGGTCGGGAATCCATTGGGTGATTATCCGGACCGATCCTGGGAGCGTGTCTACCACGATCAATATCGCTATGATTCATCC
This sequence comes from Nitrospira sp., assembly GCA_019636945.1. Taxonomy (GTDB): domain Bacteria; phylum Nitrospirota; class Nitrospiria; order Nitrospirales; family Nitrospiraceae; genus Nitrospira_D. The sequence goes on from JAHBWO010000037.1 coordinate 30,092, forward strand.
TTTACGTGGGTCTGTTCTCCCAATGACACTCATGCGTGCCGCGTTCGGGCCTTCGTCCGAAACGGTGTAGTCATGCGTGTGGAGCAGAACTACGACCATCAAACCTACGAAGATCTCTATGGGAACCGCGGGACCTTTGCGCACAATCCGCGCATGTGCTTGAAGGGCTTTACATTCCATCGCCGGGTGTACGGTCCTTATCGTCTCAAGGGACCACTCATGCGGAAGGGTTGGAAGCAGTGGATGGACGATGGATCGCCAGAACTGACGCCTGAAACCAAACGCAAATACAAATTCGATAGTCGGTTTCTGGACGATATGCTTCGCGTATCCTGGGATACCGCATTCACCTATGCCGCAAAAGCCATGATCATCATCGCGACACGCTACTCAGGTGAAGCTGGCGCGAGGCGGTTGCGCGAGCAGGGATATGCGCCGGAGATGATCGAAATGATGAAGGGCGCTGGCACGCGCTGCTTTAAGCATCGTGCGGGTATGCCGGTTCTCGGCATCATCGGTAAAATGGGTAACACCCGTATGAACGGCGGCATCAATGCGCTGTTGGACACCTGGATTCGGAAGGTTAGTCCGGAGCAAGCGCAGGGTGGTCGCTATTGGTCGAACTACACCTGGCATGGAGATCAGAACCCGTCACAACCCTTCTGGTCGGGGGTGCAGGGGTCGGATATCGACCTCTCGGACATGCGTTTTTCCAAGCTCAACACCAGCTGGGGGAAGAACTTCGTTGAGAATAAGATGCCTGAGGCGCACTGGAAGCTGGAGTGTATTGAGCGTGGCGCCCGCGTCGTTGTTATTACCCCGGAATACAACCCCACTGCCTACCGCGCTGACTACTGGATGCCGCTGCGGCCGGAGTCGGACGGTGCCTTGTTCTTGGGGGCCATGAAAATTATTATCGATGAGAATATGCACGATGTGGACTTCTTGAAGCAGTTCACTGATGCGCCGATCCTGGTTCGTACGGATACGCTGCAGTACCTGGATCCCCGCGATGTGGTTCCGGATTACAAGTTCCCGGACTTCTCAAAGAGTTACTCTGGCCGTATTCAAGCGCTGAAGCCACAAGATGTCGAACGGCTCGGCGGGATGATGGTGTGGGATTTGAATAAGAAGCAGGCTGTCCCGCTCCATCGCGAGCAGGTTGGATGGCACTATATCAATAGCGGAATCGATGCGGCGTTGAACGGAACCTATCGAGTCAAGCTGCTGAATGGGCGTGAAATTGATGCGATGCCGGTCTGGCAAATGTATCTAGTCCACTTCCAGGACTATGACTTGGATACCACGCATCAGATCTGTCGCACGCCGAAGGACCTGATCGTCCGCTGGGCACGCGATTCGGGCACAATCAAGCCGGCCGCTATTCACAACGGCGAAGGTGTCACGCACTATTTCCATATGACGCCCAACGGCCGCGCGGCGGCCATGGTGCTCATCATCACGGGCAACGTCGGAAAGTTCGGCACCGGGCAACATACCTGGGCCGGTAACTATAAAGCAGGATGCTGGACGGCCACTCCATGGTCCGGAGCCGGTTTGTCGGTCCATACCGGCGAAGATCCGTTCAATATCACTCTGGATCCGAATGCTCACGGGAAAGAAATCAAAACCAAGTCCTACTACTACGGTGAAGAGGTCGGGTATTGGAACCACGGTGATACGGCCTTGATCGTCAACACCCCGAAGTATGGCCGCAAGGTCTTCACGGGGAAGACGCACATGCCGACTCCCAGCAAATTCCGCTGGGTCGTCAATGTCAACGTGCTCAACAACGCCAAGCACCACTATGACATGGTGCGAAACGTTGATCCCAATCTTGAATGTCTGATCACGCAGGACATCGAAATGACGTCAGACGTGAATCACAATGACATTGCGTTTGCATGTAACTCCTGGATGGAATTCACCTATCCGGAAATGACGATTACGGTCTCCAACCCATGGGTCCAGATCTGGAAGGGTGGAATCAGACCGTTGTATGACACTCGCAATGACCTTGACACATTTGCCGGTGTGGCGGCGAAACTCTCGGAGATGACCGGCGACAAGCGCATGAAGGACTACTTCGCGATGGTCTATGCGAACCGCGTGGACGTCTATGCGCAGCGCATGCTCGATGCATCCAGCACCTTCTACGGCTATTCAGCCGACGTGATGCTCAAGTCGGAAAAGGGATGGATGGTTATGGTCCGTACCTACCCGCGGCATCCGTTCTGGGAGGAGACCAACGAGTCCAAGCCGATGTGGACACGAAGCGGTCGGTATGAGAATTACCGGATCGAGCCGGAAGCGATCGAGTACGGAGAAAACTTTATCTCCCATCGTGAAGGGCCGGAAGCAACCCCGTATCTGCCGAACGCCATCTTCACGACGAACCCCTATTGCCGTCCGGACGACTATGGTATTCCGATCACGGCGCAACACCATGATGACAAGACCGTTCGAAACATCAAGTTGTCATGGCATGAAATCGTCCGGCATTCGAACCCCTTGTGGGAAAAGGGCTACCAGTTCTACTGCGTAACCCCGAAGACCCGTCACCGCGTCCACAGCCAATGGTCGGTGAACGACTGGGTGCAGATTTATGAGTCGAACTTCGGCGATCCGTACCGGATGGATAAACGGACGCCTGGCGTGGGTGAGCACCAGATCCACATCAACCCGCAGGCGGCGAAAGACCGTGGGATCAACGACGGTGACTATGTCTACGTCGACGGTAACCCAGTAGATCGTCCGTATCGTGGTTGGAAGCCGAGCGATCCCTACTACAAAGTCGCTCGACTCATGATCCGGGCAAAGTACAACCCGGCCTATCCGTATCATGTGACGATGGCCAAGCATGCTCCGTATGTGGCGACGGCCAAGTCCGTGAAAGGTCATGAGACCAGACCGGATGGACGTGCCATTGCCATCGACACCGGCTATCAGTCAAACTTCCGATACGGTGCCCAACAGTCATTTACACGAAACTGGCTCATGCCGATGCACCAAACCGACTCACTTCCTGGTAAGCACGCGATTGCCTGGAAGTTTAAGTGGGGCTATCAAGTGGATCACCACGCGATCAACACGGTCCCGAAGGAATGTCTCATCCGCATTACCAAAGCGGAAGACGGCGGTATCGGTGCGCGCGGTCCGTGGGAGCCGGTGCGTACCGGGTTTACCCCGGGCCAAGAGAACGAATTCATGATTAAGTGGCTGAAAGGCGAGCACATCAAGATCAAGGTCTAAATGCTATTGAGTTTGACAGTCGGCCTTTGCCAAAAGAGGCAAGGGCCGACGAAGTTCA
>JAHBWO010000038.1 GCA_019636945.1 Nitrospira sp.
CCCAATTGTTTCCAGAGCTCCATCATGGCTTGCTCATCCATGGGCTTCTCGTGTTTCTTGTCCTTGGCAAGAGCAGGGGACACCATCAACGCAACACACAATGCGGTAGCGGTTATAGATAGGAAACGCATAGGAGCCTCCTTGTGGTTGGGGAACGTGTGTAACATATGAGTTCTCTGCTATCAGGTGACCTGTTCAATGACTATGTGAGCTTCGTCTTGCTGCCTCGATGGTAGCGACGTCGATCTTTTGCATGGTCATCATCGCATCGAACGCTCGTTTGGCCTCCTCGCCGCTTGTAGCCATTGCTTCAATCAGCACCCGCGGTGTGATTTGCCAGGAGACGCCCCACTTGTCCTTGCATCAGCCACACTCACTTTCCTGGCCGCCATTCCCGACAATGGCGTTCCAGTAGCGGTCAGTCTCCTCCTGGTCGTCGGTCGCGATCTGGAACGAGAACGCTTCATTATGCTTAAAGGCGGGGCCGCCATTGAGACCGATGCAGGGGATACCGGCGACGGTGAAGTCCACCGTAATGACCTCGCCCGCCTTGGTGGAGGGGTTATCACTCGGGGCACGGTGGATCTTACCCACGGTGCTATCGGGAAAGGTCGCCGCGTAGAAACGTGCGGCTTCTTCGGCATCGTGGTCATACCACAGACAGATCGTATTCTTCGCAATCGTATACTTGCCCATGTTGACGTCCTTCCTGTTGCACAGGCGCTACTTGTTCGTTCTGCCTGTTTCTGCTGAGTTCTCCTTCACCCTAAACTTCACGATCTGTTCGATCAAGGTATAGGGAATGGGTTGGTCAAGCGGGAACTTTGCCGTCCCCTTCCCGTTGAGATATGGCGAGAGCACTTTCTGAAATTGTTTCCGAACAGTCGTCGTCATCGGATAGATGCTGACATGTGCTTTAAATCCGGCGAAGTAGATCAATGGGGCCGTTTAGTTTTACCGCTGGGATCCCATAGCTGATTGTTTCTTTCGCAGTAGGTGCCGCCCGCTTGATCGTCGTCCGCATCTTCCGGAGACAAACCTGGACAGTGTCAGGAAACCCGGCGATGTAGGCGTCTACTGTCTTGGGCACAGCTCGTTGTACATCCATCGAGTGTACTCCACGAGAGAGCGTTCCTCGTGCTGATAGGTTCATCGTCGCTGCCGAGTTACTCCGGAATCTCAGCTTCAACGAGCTTCCCCAGTAAGATCAATGATTCCTGCCAGCCGAGGTAGCAGGCCTCGGGAGGAATCACAGCGGGGACGTTCTCTTGTACGATGTTCACGTTTGTTCCACACGATACCTGTGTCAGAGTTACGGTCACGTGCATGTCGCCCGGAAGGTTGGGGTCATCAAACGCATCGGTGTAGCGGAGCCGTTGATGCGGCACAAGCTCAAGGTACTTGCCACCGAATGAGTGGCTCTTGCCTGTTGTGAAATTGGTGAACGACATTCTGAACGTTCCTCCGACCCTTGCATCCATGTGGTGTACCTTGCCCGTAAAGCCATTGGGCGGTAACCATTTTGCCATAGCATCGGCATCGAGGAATGCACGATAGATGCGTTCAGGCGTTGCGCGAAACACACGGTGGAGGCGAATGGTATTGGTGCTCATTATCGTTTCCCCTTTGTATGGTCGTAAACCTTTTCGGTGGCTTTATTTCGTCATGTGCGTAATCCGACTCTACCTGTTAGTTGAAGGAACTTGTGAAAATCGACAGCCTTAGGTCAGGGATCAGATGACGAGATCCGGCTCCCTGTTTACCCACCGCTCAGTGCGCAGACGATATGGACGTCATCATCGTCGTGTAGCGGCTCGGTTAGGTGAAACGTCTGTCTGTCATTGACGAAGATTCTGATATGGGGACGAATGGCGTCCTGCTCGGTAATGATCCGAAAGCGGATGCCGGGGAATCGCTGGTCGAGCGCATCCAGTGCTTGGGCTAGCGTGGCTCCTCCCACCTCAACTTCGGTCTGTTGCCCGGTGTAGGAGCGGAGAGCCCCTGGGATGTGAATTCTCATCGACCGCGGCCCGCCGCCTCGACCGAATAAATCTCAGGCAGATGTCTGGCGATGCAAGTCCAGGTCGATCCCTCGTTAAGACTGGCCCAGATCTCTCCTTGTGTCGTTCCCAGGTAGAGGCCGACTGGATTGTGGGCATCGTTGGTCATGGCCTGCCGTTTCACGGTCCACCAGGCGTTCGAGCGGGGCAAGCCCTTGTCTTGGCGAATCCACTTGGTGCCGCCGTTGCGGGTGACATAGGCTGCTGGTTTTCCCTCGGGGCTTACGCGTGGCCACACGGTTGTGCCGTCCATCGGAAAGACCCAGGCCGTATCGGCATTGCGTGGATGGACGACCATGGGAAACCCGATATCGCCGACCTTCTTTGGCATGGTCTTTCCGATTCGCACCCATTTGGTAGAAGGACGGTCGATTCGATAGATGCCGCAGTGGTTCTGATGATAGAGCCGGTCCGGATTGCTGGGACAGAGCCGGATGCAGTGCGGATCGTGATAGGTAACGACGGACGCATCAAACCCTTCGACCGTCTCCATCCCTTTGATGAGGGGCGCGAAGGTCTTGCCGCCGTCGATCGATTCGTGGATGCCGCCGCCGGACATGCCAAAATACAGGTGCTTGGGGTCGCGCGGGTCTACGATGATCGAGTGCAACTTCGGGCCATCCGGTGTACCGTCCTGCACGCTGCCCATCCATTCGATGTACTGGGGATCGTCGTTGATAGAGGAGAACGGTTTCCACGTTGCACCGCCGTCGTCCGATCGGAAGAGCCCCTGCGGCGAAGTGCCGGCATACCATGAGCCTGGCTCGTTTGCGTGGCAGGGAGTGAGCCAGAAGACATGTCCAACGGTGCGTCCCTTCTCACCTTCCGGACGTTTGCGGAAGGTCGGTGGTGCGGTGGATTCTTTCCAGGTCTTGCCTCTGTCAGTGGACCGAAAAATGGTCGGGCCCAAGTGTCCGGTGCTGGCGGCCATCAGGATCGTGCGCTTGTCTCGTGGATCGCAGACCATATGATGGATGATATGACCGAGATGGATCGGCGCAGACAGTTTCCAGGTTCGCCTGGTACGATCGCTCTTGAGGAGAAAAGCACCCTTCCGAGTGCCGATGAACAGGGTGATGGCGCCGTTGGTGATCGCGTTGGTCGAAGATGGCATGCCCGGCCTCCCTCAGTTGATGACGTGACGGTTTGCAATGCGTTCAGCAGTTCATCTCGTCCCTCGGCCTAGCGATCATCCTGTTGGCCGCGTAGCGGTTGAGGATCTTTGAATGTCCGCTTTGTACAGGTCAAGCAGGTGTTCATCCTACGAAGGGCCCTTTTCCTGCACCGCAACAGGATGTCGTTGAGCTGTCCTCGTAGCGATCATGATACCGAACCCACTCCATTGTGTGGTCGGGGTTCTCGTCCCGCCCTTTGGGAACGAGATCGAGCCAGTTGTACGTGCAGTTCAGCAAATCAAGTCCGCGACCATAGGTGGAGTAGGTGTGAAATACATCTTGACCTTGTCGATAGAAAAAGCTGGCGCCGGGCAACTCATTATCGATAAAGGGACCGGGGCGGTAGTTGTAGAGAACCTGTCCGGATTCTTCATCCGTCTGCGTAAAGGATACGCCGAAGTCGAAGTTGAAATCTGACTCGAAGGATGACACCCAGCGAACATCCCATCCCATACGTGTCTTGAAACGCTCGATCTGTGCCAGTGGCGCACGAGACGCCACCACAAAAGAGACATCCCGGTGGGCCAGATGAATGGGGATGCCTTGGAAGCCATCAGCCCAAAAGGAACAACTCTTACAACCCTGCTCCCAATCCGGGCCGAGCATAAAATGGTAGAGGGCAAGCTGGGTCTTACCACCGAAAAGATCGGCGAGACTCTGTTTGCCGGTTGAGGTCTCAAACGTATAACTCTTCTCGACCTTTCGCCAGGGCAGCGCGCGGATCTGCGCCGTCATGCCGTCTCTGAGCTTGGTAAATTCCTTCTCTTTCACGAGCAAAGCCTTGCGTGCCTTCAACCATTCGTCATGAGAAACGATTTGATGTTGCATATGAGCCTCCTGAATAGATCAACGGGACTCGGCCAACGCTTTGAGGTTGGTCAGCCCATCCTCGAAATCTTTGCCGACCATCTTGTCCATGTTGCAGAAAAGACCCATCACTTTCATCATGAAGGGTTGTGGACCGTACATGGCCCAGGTGAGTTGCGTCGAACCGCCATTGGGAGCCAAGGTAAACTCAGCAGTATTGTGCGCTTCGAACGGTTTGAGGAAATCCAACTGGATCAGAATCTTGGATGCAGGAACCGATTCGAGCAGTTCCATCCTTCCAGTGCCCACATCTTTATTGCCGTCCCATTCCAACACCGCGCCCTTACCCTGTGAGGCACCACTATGAGTTTTCTTCATCGCCAGGTCCTTCTTTTCCCAAGGCGACCAGGATGTCCAAGTATGAAAGTCGTTGATGAGGGTGAAGACTGTTTCCGGCGACGCTGCGATGGTTGCCGTTCGTTGAATGCGAAAGGTATCCGGCTTTGTTGCAGCATAGACCAGGATTGCTATCACCAGAACAATGGCTACGATGAGAATAGTCGTTAGCATGGCCTTCTCCTACTCCGTACGTGCTGAATGCTGAGGGCTGAAGTGGACAGACGGATTGGCATCGGGAGTCCGCTCATTTCTGCGTTTCAATTCCATCACTGCCGCATCTTTGGTGGCTTTCACGATGAGCATGATTCGTATGATGATCTCCTTTTATGTTCGAATCTCTACCCTATTGTCGAACGGAGGCACCTGAAATCGACAGGCAGACTGTATCGAGCCAAGTATTTGTATTCTCAAGGCTTGTGTTCGGTCTCCGTCGCTGCTCTCCGCTGCCGATGCTGTTCGTTCATGCCAGGTATGGTTACTTTCCACATGACTCAGCATTTGATGGCAGCAGTGTATCAATGATGGCCTTGTTAAAGTGGTCGGGCTCCTCGAACGGTATGTTATGGGCAGACTCTTCGAACCAGATAAGTCGCTTGCAGGGTGCACTCAGCCTTTCCAAATAACCGGCCGCGACCATTGATTCGGTAATTCGATCGTGTCGACCGAGTAAAAACACGACCGGGACCTCGACCCGTGTGACTTCCCGCTCTAAGTCCCGTGCAAGGAGCTCCAGCGTCATCGTATCCACCGATGTATGAATACCCCGATGGATGGAGATGAGTTCCCATGGCGTGACAAGGCCGGTCACCATGGCTCGAAGGATCACGCAGAATTGGCAGGGCTTTTGGTGGAAGCTCCCTCCATACTTGTCTATGACACTCTCCATCGCCATCTGCTGGTCAGATGTCGAATAGGGTGGTGGTCCAAGTGTGCGCAGACGTGTCAGTATGGCGTCGTCCTGCTGAGCCGTGGCTGCGAATGAGGCGAATTCATGAGCCGTGTGCTGAGTCTTGAGCCATGAAACGATTTGGGCCACGCCAATGTAGGCAGAGACTTTTTCGGGGTGTTGTTGGCTATAGAGGAGCCCGAGCATCGACCCCCAGGAATGGCCAACCAAGATGATTTTGTTCTGGCCGAGTGTCTGTCTGAGATGGTCCACGACGGCACCTAGATCAGCGAGATGGCGGGCGACCGTGAGCTGATGGGGATCGGCATCCGAATCGAACGAACGTCCGGCACCCCGTTGATCCCAGTAGACCACGACGAAATGTCGTTCAAGTTCGCCGTTGAAGTAGCGGAACAGTGGTCGTTCCGCTCCGCCGGGACCGCCGTGTAGCCAAAGCAACACCGGTGCGCCCCGGTGTTCACCTCGGGTCTGCAGAAAGAGCTGTGCTCCGTCTACCGGGAGATATTCGGATTGTTGGATTGGGCCCGATGGAGGAGCTTCGGTGGCCTGCGTGCTTGCGCAGCTCGCCACAAGTAGGGAGAGTGTGAGTGCCAATGTACACCGGAACAGGGTCTGAGTCAGAGATACTATACGACTTGTGCTAGATACAAAGGGAATAAGCTGCTGCTCTGTTCTTTGGGTCATGGACCTCTCCTTCGGTAATCATGATGGTGTGAAGAGTCCTCATCGCATGGGCTGCCTGATGATGGTTTTCCATTTTGTGGGGTCAGCTTTCCGAATATCGCTCAAGTAAATTTCGTGATGTTTTCCCGTGGGTGTGCCTCGAGCGGCAATGAACTGATGCACCTTTTCGATGGTTGGCCCTTCCGCGGAAAACGGCCCAATGTGCAACACTTGCGCGCACAAGCCTTCTGCATAAGTCTCGATCCGCAATTGGCCGGCTGCTGGTAAGGCCTTCTTCCTTGTTATCTTTGCCATGGCCGTCTTGATGATCTCTTCAGAGACGAAAGAGGGCTGCATGATCATCATCGTCCATTTCCATTGGGCTCGGTTATTGGCGATGAAGTCGGATATATTGTCCGCCCACCAGAGCCCCTCGAGCGGCATGACGGCGTAGTCGATCTGTTGCCGCCCCTTCTTGACCATAAATTTCACGGTGTAAGACACGGAGAATAAAGCTTCGACCGCCTCGGCATATGCTCGCGAGGTGTTCGGGTCTCCTTGGCCGTCAATCATGAGGAACTGGAGTGATGGCACGTCAACCTCAACGACTTGCTTGGCTGACGGTTGATAGAGATGATGTAGTTCCTTCTTGAGATCGATTTGTGTCATGTCTGCTCTCCTCTCAGCGGACAAACGGCACAAGATTGAATCCAGAGGGGCGATCCTGCTGATCCGTAAAGTCAGTGCGCTGGACCACCCAACTCGGAGAAAGCCGAATGTTCAGCCGGTGGAGGCGCATTCCCAATCCCTCGGTAATGACATCAGGCGTCACCGGGCTCCAGGGACTCGCCAGGCTCCCATAGTTGATTCGAGAGTATCGCGCATCGAGAAACCGATAGACGACGATGACTCCCGTCTCGGATTCTACGAGTTCATCGGGTGTGCCTAACTTGTCAATCACCTCAGCGAAGGTGGTTTGATCGGGACGGATAAAGGCCACGTCCTCCATAGTAATGGGCTCGTTGACGCTGACACGGGCAAAATCCGCGAAACCACAGCCCTCGATCAGGACAAGCATCAGAAACAGGCTAAGGTGTGCATGACACATCCGAATCACCCTCCCCACAAGGCTCATTCGCCGAAGGGCCATGCCTGGAACGCTAATGTATCCGTCCGACGACCATAGAGCACATCGTCGACGAGCCCATCGTGATTGATCAGTACATAGAGGTCGTCGCTCTTGATATTGAAACGCGAGAAGTTGACCAGTAAGAGCAGAAGACTGCTCGACTTCAGGTCGTAATGGTAATACTGCAAGATTTCTTGTCCGTTTGCCTGGAGAATGCGGTCCGGCGCACCGATTCGAGCGACGACCTCAGCCCGTGTGGTCATTCCCTTCGTGAGGCTCGCAAGATCTTCTTGCTTAATCTTGTCTCCCAGTGTGGCTCGTCCGAATGCACAGCCTGGAACAACGATGAGTATAAGAATAGCCAGCAGGCCGAGCAGGCGGTTCTGTGTTGAGATCAACGGGGATGCAGCGGGGTAACTCATCGCGTGCTCTCCTTTCTTTTTTCGTGACAAGAGAGAGCATAGCGAAGGAGACAGTTCTCCATATTGAAAAAACCCGACATGGTGGGCCTGAGCACAAGGCTCGGTAGCCGTTAGGCCTTCCGGGCTAGGGCGAGCTGGTATTGAGCAGGGGTGCTTCCGGTCAGCAGGCGAAAGTCGCGGTTCATATGCGCTTGGTCGCTATAGCTGAGCATTGCGGCCAGATCGACCAGGCTTCTCAGCGGGGCACGGTGAATTGCTGCGATTGCGGACTGCACACGAAGGATCCGGAGCAGCAGTTTTGGGGGCAGCCCAATCTGAGCCATCACCGCACGCTCGATCTGGCGAGGGCTGCGCCCGGTCAACTCAGACAAGGTATCGACTCGCCAGACGTCATGGTTCTGCTGTACGGACCGGAGAGCCTGGTCAAGGGGCGTCGGTGTAATATCGAGTCGATGGAGGGTGGTGCTGAGCCTCTGGGTGAGCAACTCGGTCTGAGCGAGGAAACCTAGTTCCTCTGCAAGTTCTTCCGGACGTACGCCGAGGAACGCCGGCAGCTCCACGTGCTGGTCGGTCAGTTCTCTAGGGTGTAGATCGAGAAAGTGTCGGCCCATTCCAGGGCGAAACCGAATTCCGAGATACTGCGCGTCCGGCGTGAATTGAAACTGGTGCGGGTGGCTGGCTGTTCCGAAGAGGAAACAACGAACATGAGGGTGCAGTTGCTCATAGACTACATCCACGCATCCGTCAGGCACAATTGTAAAGTCGCGGAACGGACTCGTCGCTGATACTACTCCGTGCCAGAATCGCTCGATGAAGGGAACAAGGGACTGTGGTGGTGCCAGTTCTTCATAATCTTTCACAGTCCATTGTTCTAATCGAGATGGTCCCTTTCGGCTCATGTGGAACCTCAGATCGATCCGATCCTCTCGCTCCCCTCATGGAAAGTCAAGCAGTCAATATGCATCAGCCTTGACCGCTCAGTACTTGGAGTACCCAAAAGAGCTGGCGAATCCAGATTTGGAATGTGACAGACTCTTTCCTAGCGCGCCTTCTGCGGAAAATCTGGGGCGGGTGGGCGTGCAGGCATAGGAGGCGGGGCGGGCAGTTCAAATCGCCGATTGTTCAATTGCAAAGGAGGGCCGTCATTTATGGGGGGACTTTGTGGTGGTTGCACAGTAACGGAGCGCTCGCCATTGGGCAGAACCGTTGTTGTGTGCACATTGCCAGCAGGATCCTTGTAGACTGTTGTTCCACCTTCGGTATTGAGTATTTGGTTCAACCGTTCCTTTGCGCCTGGCTGCGGAGACTGGTTTTCTTCTTCGGCGAACGACAGGCTTCCCGTCGCGGCATACGGCAGAACTGCGATAAGGAGTGCAGCGACGATCGAGTGCTTTGTTGGCAGCATGATGATTCCTTATGGCTAAAGGTGGATGTATCCACACATTCATTGCGAATTGTCCTCAAGGGTAATCCAGCGATCTCGCGGGCGTGCCAGTAATGGGGTAAGCTTTCGGATCGTTTCCGAACCCTTGTACTTTTCCCTGACCTTGTCCGCATCCTCGCGTGTCCTCCACTTGGCAATTGCCAAGATATGTTGAGGCGCGTCTTGATCGACTAGTACTTGATGGGATAGGAAGCCGTCAAAGGCTTTCATGTCAGACCAGATTTGGTGCGTGAGTTGAAGCCCTTCCGCTTCGGTGCCTGGCCTCAACCACGTGTCCCATACGACGGTGATGCTCATGGGCACTCTCTTTCTCTCGCTGAACGAAAAGTGGACTATTGGCGTTCTTCTTCTCTGTGCAATCGAGGACAGCCTAGAGGACAACGATAGGAAGCGTCTAGAAAAAACACGACATCCGTAGCGTTCTATCCTTGTCCCGCCTAGGTACGTTTCAAGCGTGACTCCTGGGTAAAGATGATCGCCTACCTGGTCGAATTGATAGGCATCAAATCGATAGCGTTCTTCTCTCAAGTTATTTGCCAGCTTACATGATATGTTAGACAACAGGGGCAGCCACTGACTGTGCGGGTGAAAGGTGGAACAGCTTGATGTCGACGATAAGTACTCAGACAAGCAGGAGTGAGCCTGATGCAGACTCAGGACTATTCGAAAGCGACGAGACTGACCCGGTACCACTGGTTAGCAGATAGGCCCGTCCACGCTGCGCCTTGTTACTGGCCAGTGATCCTCCGGTTACATGGGGAGCGGGAACGCATAAAGGGCGATCCCTCACGGTCTTGTGGCCTGGTGAGAGCTTATCCTTGGTCGTATCGTCTCACGCTTGTTCTTGTCGAGGCATTTCAGCACACCACCGCAGCGTAGACTGTCGGAAGATCATGCGAAGCGGGACCGGTGTCCCGCTTCGCCGATTCCGTTAGCGTTTCACAATCAACGTAGTGCTGATAGACACCCCATTCGCCGTTGCCGTGATGGTCACGGAGGTATTTGTTCTAACCCTGCTGGTTTGCATCGTGAAGGACGCAGTGGTCGCGCCACTGGAGACCGTCACGGTGCTGGGCACAGAGACAACCGCCGGATTGCTACTAGTCAGTTTTATGACGGTTCCCGCGCTGGCTGAGACCGTGACCGTTCCCTTGGCGGTTTTCCCGCCCTGGACTATCGTGGGAGACAGCGTCAGCGCTGTCGGGATGGGCAACGCTGCCACTGGATAATGCAGCAGCGACATATTGCCAGCCATCAAGACCGCCACTGAGCCATCCAGAGCGAGGACCGCATCCACTCCCCGCACTCCAGCCGACTCGCTCGCCACCCAGTCGATGGTTCCATTGGCAGCCAGCCGAACGGTAACCGCTTGAGTCGCGTTGGGATCGAGAGTCGTCCCTGGTCCAGCCGCACCTGTGATGTAGGTAACCCCCTGAGCACCAAGGATCAGATCCCGCGGTTCTTCGACAGCTGAGGCATGCCGGTCAATCACCACCGGAGCATGCACCGGAGCACCGGTCGTGTCATAGCGCAAGAGCAACCAGTTGGTTCCACTCGCTCCAGGTACCGTACCTGCCACCACCAGTTGGCCCTGGGCGTTGACCGCCACATGCCGTCCCTCTGCCCCTGGCGTCGTCGAGAGGGTAAACAGCGGTTGCCGTGCGGCGGACTCAAGTCCGAGAAAGAGACCGGTGGCTGATTTGCCCGTGAAGGCAATTTCTCCCTGTGACCCCACCGCCATACCTGGGGAGTAAGACCCAGCCGCCTCCGCATAAATCGTTGTGATCATCCGTGCCCCGGTATCAGGCGCAAATTCGCTGATGGACAGTCCATACGGCCCAGCGCCAGCTACCAACACGGTTCCTGTAGATGACAGGGCAATCGCTCCGGCTAGCGCTGCGTACGGAGTCCCTGACGTCCACAAGATCGTCCCATCTACGCTCCCAAGACGAACAACGCGAGTCGTGGCAAACCCTCCACGGAACGCGACAAATACATCACCGCTGGGATCGAACACGGCATATGCAGGGACTTGCCCCACACCCGACGTCCGATTCTGCCACAAGAGAGTCCCGGCCGGTGAATACTTTTGGACGCGCCACGACCCATCGAAAAGTCCCAGGATACCGGGTTGACAGGTCGGGTCCTCGGGGATACAGAGCCTATAGTTGTAATCGCCGTCATTCGAGAAAACATAAATATTATCGTCAATATCTATCAATACGCGTGCAGGCTTGATCCCCGCATAGTTTGTCGTTTTTGGAGTTCGCACCGGTTGAGTCCAGACCGGTTGGCCATTCTGGCCGTACCGCTGTAGCGTCATCATCTCCCCATACGTGGGATCAATACTCGAAGGCGACTCGATCCCAACCACGACATAGTCGCCAATCGACATTCGATCGACAGCCACGCCCACACCTCCAGGAATACTTTGTCGCCAATCAGCAACCTGGACCAGCTGAGCTGATGCGGGAGCTGTCACGAACCCCGTAAAAGCGACGCTACTCGCCATGAGCACCCAGACTGATCTGTAAACGATTTCCTGAATCCTCCGCATAAAGTGATACGACATCTGACTCCTCTCAATACATTAATTGAGTAAATACAACCATCCGACCACACTCGCTTATGCGAAACGCCGAGCACCGCTCTAACCTCCCGATCGTAGCTCCTCCTCTCCAATCTATTCTGGAAGGCATAATATGTTGTAGACGAATGACTCTACTGCAGATTAATCCTGAGGCTGGACATCCCGATTTGAATACCGTACCCCAGACATCAGCCTTAGATGCCCTCTTGAAAAAGGGTTCAATTTTCATACCGTCAGCTCTTGATGTGCTGTTTTTGAAATCACACGCATCTCGCACCTACGGCGTCACACCAGGACTTGGCATCGTTCGCAGCGAATGCGCGGGGGCTCTTGTAAATCAACATGATGCCGCCCTCAAACGACACCTGCTTGCGTAAGCCACAATCACTCAGGCCTGCAGGCAAGGGCTTCCCCAGAGAGGATCCGCTATTGGGTAAGAGCCTCACTGTGGGAAAAGGATTCAGTGTATGAATAAACTGTGTAGCGAAAAGCGGCAGCGTGAAAAGGCTGATACCGATGACATACTAACGCCCGGCTTAGGAACAGTGGCAAGTCGCAGGAGGAACGCCAAGCATCTAGAAACTCTGAAGTGCAACAAGCAGCAAGGCCTTCATCATAATGAAGTGTGTGACTGTCTTGCCAGCGAAATCCATAGAAACCTGAGAAACCTGCCAGAAACTAAAAATAAGATCTGGTATGCGCATCCCGCCTAGTTTGTGGAAGGTAATCCGATCGTCGGATACAGCATGCAGAAACCAGGTATACGGCTGATGTTCTGGAGCGGGGCGGATTTTGAAGAAGCAGGATTGAATGTGATAGGCAATAAATTTAAGGATGCATCAGTGTTCTATGATGATGTCTCCAAAGTAAAGAAGTTGGATTTGCGACGATGGCTGAAGAAAGCATGGGCGATTCAGTGGGACTATAAGAATCTCGTCCGGCGTAAGGGTGGCTGGAACGGCTGAAATAGCGCATACGATACTGCCCCAATTTCTTGCAATCTTCCTTTCCTCGATCGTTCCGTCCAGTGGAAAGATAGGTAGAGGTGATCTACCCCGGCCTCTTTGCTTAGGAGTGTCAGTCATTTGACATCAATATGCCTATTGCGTATGCTTTGATGCATGCGGACGACGATTAATTTGCCAGATGACCTTATGACCCAAATCAAGAAGCTGGCGGCCAAGACCCACTCGACGGTGACCGCGTTGATTGAGGAAGCATTGCGCGAGGCACTTGCACGGCGCCGTCGTGCTGGACGGCGGCCGCCCATGAAATTGCCGACGTATGGCAATCAGGGGCTTCTTCCGGGAGTTGATATCGATGACACCGCTTCGCTACTCGATGTGATGGAATCGTCTCGTGATCCTTCCCGACGTTAATGTGCTGGTCTACGCGCACCGGCAGGACTCGGTCTGCCATTTGGATTACCGAGATTGGCTACACCGGACTCTCGCATCGGATACGGCGTTCGGAATATCAGACCTGGTGCTGAGTGGGTTTCTACGAGTGGTGACCCATCCGCGGGTCTTCGGCGATCCGACACCGCTGGACGTTGCTATGGAGTATGCAGCGTCGGTGCGCAACCATCCTAACGCGGTGATCTTGGCGCCGGGTGATCGCCATTGGGAAATCTTTCAACGGCTGTGCCAAGAGGTAAGCGCAAGGGGAAATCTCATTGCCGATGCGTATTTGGCCGCTCTTGCTATTGAGACCGGGGCAGAGTGGATTACAACCGACCGAGACTATGCACGGTTTTCAGGTTTGCAGTGGAGACATCCACTCAGCTGACCCACAAGCGGCGCATGCCTGTATCGATACGGGCGTATATCGTGCGCTTCAATCACTCAATTCATTCAGTCGCTTCTCCAGAAACCGTCGCTCCAGTCTCTGCTGTGTGAGAGTAAGGGCTCGTTCCTCTCTCTATGGTGTGCAGGGTTCATGCACGGTACGCTGTGAAATCCACCAGATGTTTCCGTGCTGATCTTTCACCCCGCCTTGCCGATCGCCGTATGGCATGTCGCCGACTTCCATTTCAAGAACCGCTCCATGTTTGAGTGCCCGTTGCATCGAGGCATCGGCATCCTCAACGTACAGATAGTATGCCGCAGCCATCGGCTCATAACGTTCCGTTGCTTCACTCACCATGACGGTGGAAGTGCCAAGTTTGACTTGGACGTTCTGGATGAGACCATTTGGTCGCATGGTCCGGCAGGTCTCAGCTCCATCCAGACCTTGCACCAAGAAACGTACGAACGATTCGGCATCGTTCACAAAGAAATACGGTGTCACAGTGTTGAAGCCGGGAGGGATATACATGTCGGACCTCTCCATTGTTCAGGTTGACTCCTGCAACTCAGCCAGCCGCGTTTCCAAAAACCTTCGTTCCGGTTTTTGCTTCGCGAGCGCCAGCGCGCGCTCGTAGGAGGCGCGGGCGTCTGCGAACTTGCCGAGTCTTCGGCAGAAGTCGGCTCGTGTAGCGTGTGCCAGATGATACTGGGCTAACTCACCGCGCTCCAGTAGAGCATCGACTAGCTCCAACCCCTTGGTCGGCCCATCCCGCATGGCGATGGCTACTGCTCGGTTAAGTTCGATGATTGCTGAAGGTTCCACCCGAAAAAGAAGATCGTACAATGCGACGATTTGTACCCAATCTGTTTCTGCCGTGCTGGGTGCCTCAGCATGGACGGCGGCGATGGCGGCTTGAAGTGTATAGGGTCCGATCCGTTTCATGGACAGAGCACGTTCCACTAATGCGATGCCTTCGCTGATCTGGGCTCGACTCCAGAGTGAGCGATCTTGTTGTTCCAAGAGCACAAGATCACCGGTGCCCGACGTGCGCGCTGGTCTTCGCGATTCGTGCAAGAGCATCAGGGCCAGGAGGCCTGTGATTTCGGGTTCCGGCAAGAGTTGCAGCAAGAGACGGCCCAGGCGAATCGCTTCGCTTGAAAGATCCGCTCTGGTGAGTGATGTTCCAGATGACGCAGAGTAGCCTTCGTTGAACACCAAGTACACCACTCGAAGGACGTTTTCCAACCGCTCTGGTAACTCCGATGGCGGAGGCACTTCATACGGGATACGCGCGTCACGGATCTTGGCTTTGGCTCGGACGATCCGCTGCGCGATGGTGGTGGGTTTGGTGAAAAACGCGTGAGCGATCTCCTCTGTCGTGAGGTTGCAGACCTCGCGCAGCGTCATCGGGATTTGGGCTTCCGATGACAGGGCTGGATGGCAGCAGGTAAAGATCAACCGCAGCCGGTCATCTTCGAGGTACTCGTCTGTTTGTGCCGATGGATCACGGGTGGTGGTCTCGATGTGTCTGGTGAGTTCATTCAATGATGCATCATAACGGGCACGCCGTCTCATGCCATCAATCGCCTTGAACCGTCCGGTGGAGACGAGCCAGGCGCGTGGATTGGCTGGTATGCCGTCGCGCGGCCATTGCTCCGTTGCCGCGGCGAAGGCTTCCTGCAGCGCTTCCTCAGCCAGATCGAAATCACCCAGCAGCCGGATCAAGGTGGCGAGGACCAGTCTCGATTCTGAACGGTAGATTTCATCAACTTTGACACGTGCGTGAGTGACAGCTTCATCGCTCATTGATCACCCGGTTTACCCCTCGACTATGGCAAGTGGTCGCACTTCAATTGCGCCGCCTGCAGGAAGTGTCGGGATGCTGGATGCGATGGCGATCGCCTCGTCGAGATCTTCGCATTCGACCACGTGGTAGCCACCAAGCTGTTCCTTCGTTTCGACGAACGGCCCATCGGTCAGGATAGTCTTGCCCTCTGTCATTCGTACCGTTGTCGCTGTCGCCGTCGGCTGCAGCTGACCACCGCCGCGAAGTCGCCCGCTCTTGATCAGGCTTTGAATGACGGTGCCGTACTCGCGCATGATGGTGTCTCTCTCAGTCTCGGACAGGTTCTCCCACGCCTTCTCCTCGAAGCAACACATGAGCATATATTGCATGGTTTCTTCTCCTCGCTATGCACAGCCCAAGTCCTTCATCGGGCGGACTTCCACGCTGCCGAACTTGGCGGCTGGAAACTGTGCCGCAATGCGAATGGCATCGTTCAGGTCCGAGACATCAATCATGAGGAAACCGCCAAGCTGTTCCTTGGTCTCGGCGAATGGCCCATCGGTGGTCGAGGTCTTGCCCTCTCGAACCCGCACGGTCGTCGCGGTTTCAACCGGATGTAGCGGAGAGGCAGCAAGCAACTGACCTGCTTTCTGTAACTTTTCGCAGTAGGACATGGCTTCATCTGAGATCGAGTGCCGCTTGTCGCTTGGGAACGCATTCAAGATTTGTTCTTCGACATAGACAAGGCAAAGGTATTTCATCATGGCCTCCTAGGTCAGCTGTGTTCATGGGGCAAGGTCTTATTGCCTGCTACTTGGCTCGGTCGTTCATTTCCCACAGGGCAAAGGTGTTGCCCTCCGTATCCAAGCAGATGGCGAAGTAGCCCATCCCTGGCACGGCTGTCTTCTGTTTGCAGACTGTTCCGCCGAGTTTTTCAACTTTGGTCGCCGCTTTACTGACTGATGGAACGCTGACGTAATTTGTGATCGGCTGTTGCGGATGCATCCGTGGCATCATGCCGCCATCGGGAGAGGCATCTGGGCCTCCGGTATCGATATGCCAATAATCGGCAATTGCCGCGGGTAGTTTGGCAAATTTCCAGCCGAACATCCCCTTATAGAATTTCTGGGCTCGTTTCAGATCATCGGCCGGTACTTCAAACCAACAAATACTGGCCGGTATCTGCGCGATGCGTGTCTTTCTCTTTGTCGTCTTCTTCGCCATGGTTCCCTCCTACCGTTGAAGTGGTTGGCTTCTGCCATACGCTATCGGCTTGCTCGTAAGATAGTCGTCGAGAAGGGAAAAAATCGACAGGGCTTTCTTCTCTTGATGTGGAGATATTGGAGGAACAAGCCGGTCCAGCTAACGGTAGTGGCCTATGCTTCGGCTTCTGCCGGTAGGAGCGCTGTGCCTGTCTCGTTTTCTGGTACTGCATCTGATTGATGTTGTGCGGCAATCAGCGAGTAGAACACCGGGACGACAAAGAGGGTAAAGAGAGTCCCGACCGTCATCCCAGTGACGAGCATCATGCCGATACTATTGCGGGCTGCCGCTCCTGGTCCAGTGGCCAGCATGAGCGGGAAATGGCCGAAGATGGTGGCGGCCGAGGTCATCAACACCGGTCGCAGTCTGGTTAAGGAGGCTTTGCGGATAGCGACAAGTCTCGACAGCCCTCTGACCTGTAGCTGATTGGCAAACTCCATGATGGGGATCCCGTTTTTGGCAATGAGGCCGACTAATGTAATCACCCCGACCTGAGAATAAATATTGATAGTCGTCAGATCGACTTCAGCCTCGCTCACCTGTCCAGCCTGGCGATAAGCGTTCATTTGACGTACGCCTGTCATCCTCGATAACCTTAAGCAACAATAGCAACTTTTTACTTGGAACCACACCATGCTTACGGATGTGCGTTTGAGAGAATCGGTCTTGATCATCTTCATGGCCATTCTCCTGGCGGGGTTGTTCGTTTTCGACATGTATTCACCCATGGCCTTCGCCGATCATGAGTTTTATGTCTTGGTTGTTTTAGTTGCCACTGCTTCGTGTTTTTCATGGATGCCGGCAATTGTTGCTGGTGCAGGGACCCTCCTCACCATGGTTGGAGGCATGGGGACTCCATGGTTTGCCAATTTGCCTCCGTGGATTCAGATTGGGAACCGGTCCATCACGATTGTGATTTTGTGGGTACTCGTTTGGTTTGCCTGGAAACGGCGCCAGGCTGAAGCGGCGCTGCAGAAAGCGAATGAGGATCTGGAGCAAAAAGTCACAGAAAGGACTCAGGAACTCGCCGCTGCCAATCGTACCTTGGTGATGGAAATTGCCGGACACGTTCACACTGAACAGGCGCTACGACTTTCTCAGAGGCGGCTTGCCGACATCCTCGACCTTGCGGAGGATGCCATCATCGTCACTGAACATGATCGATCGATCACGCTCTTTAATCAAGGAGCGGCGAAGCTGTTCGGTTATGATCCAAGCGAGGTGCTGGGGAAGCCGATAAATCTGGTGCTGCCGGAACGATTTTGGATTGATTATTCGTCCTACATCAACACGTTCACTCATGATTCAGAGTCGGCCCATAGGTTGGCACAACGGCGTGAAGTGTTTGGCGTAAAAAAGGATGGAAGTGAGTTTCCTGCAGAAGCAAGTATCTCCAAGTTGAGCGTCGCCGAGAAAACGACGTTTACCTTGATCGTGCGAGACATCACGGACCGGCTGAGGACGGAGCGGCAGCTCCAGTCATTGACATCCGAGCTAATGACGGCACAAGAGGAAGAACGGCGGCGTATTGCTCGCGAGCTCCACGACGACATTAATCAGCGACTGGCCTTGGTGGCAATCGAAATCGGGAACATGTTGTCCGATCCCTCGATACTGACCGAGCAAACCAAGAGAACGATTCAATCTCTCAGTCAACGGCTGGTCAGAATCTCGGATGACGTTCGCCGCATGGCATACCAATTTCATCCCTCTATCCTGGATGATCTGGGGCTCACTGCGGCGCTCAAACGTATGGCTGATGAATGGTCGGAAAAGACGGGGATTAAAATCGTCATTGTTCAAGAAGAGATGGCCGATCGTTTGCCGCGCGATGTCGCCTCTTGCCTCTATCGAGTTTCACAGGAGAGCCTTGCCAATATAGTGAAACATTCCCACGCCGTTCGTGTGGAGCTCGAATTGACCTGTGGTGAGCAAGAGATTACCCTGTCGATTTATGACGCCGGTGTTGGCTTCGATCTTAAGGATGTTCAGGCTCGCAATCCCGGGTTAGGCCTGGTTAGTATGCGGGAGCGGGTTCGGTCCGTGCGAGGACGATTTGACATCCAGTCCGAACCAGGCCGAGGCACACATATTATGGTACATATCCCATTCTCTGGAGCGCCACATGAAGAAACCACGAGTTATCTTGGCTGACGACCATACCTTTGTGCTTGAAGGATTCAAAAAATTACTGGAAGTGCATTGCGAATTAGTAGCGTCTGTGGAAGATGGTCGGGCGCTCATTGAAGCCACTATAAAGCTCGAGCCAGACCTCGTGATACTGGACATTTCAATGCCAAAGCTTAATGGCGTTGAAGCGGCGAGAAAGCTCAAGAAGCAGTTCCCGGTGGTGAAACTGATTTTCGTTACGATGCATGCCGACATGGCCTATGTCGATGCGGCGTTCAGAGCCGGAGCTTCAGGTTATTTGTTGAAACGATCGGCAGCCACGGAATTGATGGAGGCGGTACGCTCCGTGATGAACGACAAGTTCTACGTGACTCCTCTCATTACAAAAGAGGTCGTGACGTCATTCCTTAAGCCGACACAAACTCGTTTGGCTACGATTGACGACTTAACAACGAGACAGCATGAGATTCTTCAATTGGTTGCCGAAGGATTGTCCGCGAAAGAAATCGCCGACCAACTGAAGATCTCTCACCGCACAGTTGAGTTTCACAAGACCAAGATCATGGAGCAGCTCCACGTCCATAGTACGTCTGATCTGGTCAAATACGCAGTGGCACATGGCTTAGTCACCGCATCGTGATGCCTCTGGACTTACTACAGTAGTTGGTCCATCAAAACCTCGTAGTTTCTCCAAACCAAGCCGGTAGTCTTTCCTCCCCTTATCCCAGCGGGGCTCGGCTAAACTGCATCCTCGTAAATGTTTGGTGCGTCAACTGTGATTCACGCTAGACTCGTGCTTGTTCCTGGCTCGTGAATGAGCAGGCGAGAGTTACTATTGTCGTGCATGTTGAGTTAAGCACGCGTGAATCTCGGAGAGTGGAATCTGAACTCATGAAAAAAACTGATCTTTCTCATAATCACTGCGTCTTCCTCATACTACTAAATGGGAGGTAGAACACATGGTCATCACGCGTAGGCAGTTCATGAAAGCTTCTGCCGGCACGATCGCTGCCATAGCTGTGGCGGACAAAGTTCTGGCATTGACGGCGCTTCAGCCGGTAATCGAGGTCGGCAACCCCTTGGGGGAGTATCCGGACCGATCCTGGGAACGGGTCTATCACGACCAATATCGGTACGATTCATCGTTCACATGGGTCTGCTCCCCTAACGACACGCACGCCTGCCGCATTCGAGCTTTCGTCCGCAACGGAGTGGTGATGCGGGTCGAACAGAACTACGACCACCAGACCTATGAAGACTTGTATGGAAACCGCGGGACCTTTGCGCACAACCCTCGAATGTGTCTCAAGGGATTTACCTTCCATCGGCGCGTCTACGGGCCGTATCGCTTGAAGGGTCCCTTGATCCGGAAGGGCTGGAAACAGTGGATGGATGATGGCTCACCCGAACTCACCTCGGACACGAAGCGCAAGTATAAGTTCGACAGCCGGTTCTTGGACGATATGCTCCGGGTCTCCTGGGATACGGCCTTTACCTATGCAGCGAAGGCCATGATCATCATTGCCACCCGATACAGCGGGGAAGCTGGGGCGCGGCGTCTTCGTGAACAAGGGTATGCCCCCGAGATGGTGGAAATGATGAAGGGCGCGGGTGTGCGCTGTTTCAAGCACCGAGCCGGCATGCCCATTCTCGGATTCATCGGCAAACATTCCAATACCCGGTTCAATAACAGCGTCCTGCCTGTATTGGATACGTGGATCCGCAAGGTCGGTCCGGATCAGGCGCAAGGCGGCCGGTATTGGAACAACTACACCTGGCATGGAGACCAAGATCCCTCCCAGCCATTTTGGAACGGGACGCAAAATTGCGACGTAGATTTGAGCGATATGCGATTCACGAAGTTCAACACGAGCTGGGGCAAGAATTTCGTCGAGAACAAAATGCCGGAAGCGCATTGGAAGCTCGAATCAATCGAGCGAGGGGCGCGCCTCGCGGTGATCACGCCGGAGTACAATCCCACGGCACAGCGCGCCGATTACTGGATTCCCCTTCGCCCGCAGTCGGACGGGGCCTTTTTCCTCGGCGCCTGCAAGATCATTCTCGATGAGAACATGCATGACATCGACTATCTCAAGCAGTTCACGGACATGCCCTTGTTGGTCCGCACGGATACCCTCCAGTATCTGGACCCCCGTGAGGTGATCCCGAACTACAAGTTCCCTGATTTCTCCCACAGTTATTCCGGCCGAATCCAAGCATTGAAACCAGAGTACATCGAACGGTTAGGCGGGTTCATGGTGTGGGATCTGGCCAAGCAGCAAGCCGTCCCGCTCCATCGTGAGCAGGTTGGCTGGCATTTCGATAGCAGCGGCATTCAGCCGGCATTGACCGGAACCTATCGAGTTAAGCTGTTGAACGGACGCGAAATCGATGCGCAGCCCATCTACCAGATGTATCAGATCCACTTCCAAGACTATGATCTCGATACCACGCATCAGATCACCCGCTCGCCCAAGGATCTCCTGGTCCGCTGGGCGCGCGACTCAGGCACGATTAAACCGGCGGCCATTCACAACGGCGAGGGGGTCTGCCACTATTTTCATATGACCTCAAATGGACGGGCGGCCGCCTTGGTCCTGACCTTGACCGGCAACATTGGAAAGTTCGGTGCCGGCTGCCATACCTGGTCCGGCAATTACAAAGTGGGGATTTGGAATGCGACGCCCTGGTCGGGGGCTGGGGGCGGCGTACACTTATCGGAAGATCCCTGGCAGCTCAATCTGGACCCGAATGCCCATGGGAAGGAAATTAAGTACAAGAACTACTACTATGGCGAAGAGCCTGCGTACTGGAATCACGGTGATACGGCGTTGATCGTCAATACCCCGAAGTATGGCCGCAAGGTCTTTACGGGGAAGACCCATATGCCGACCCCCAGTAAGCTGCGCTGGGTCGTCAACGTCAACCTGTTGAACAATGCCAAGCACCACTACGACATGGTGCGGAACGTCGATCCCAACATCGAATGTCTCATCACGCAGGACATCGAAATGACGTCCGACGTCAACCATGCGGATATCGCCTTTGCCGTGAACTCCTGGATGGAGTTCACCTATCCTGAAATGACGGCTACCGTGTCGAATCCCTGGGTACAGATCTGGAAGGGGGGGATCCGGCCGCTGTACGACACGCGGAACGATGCCGATACGTTTGCCGGGGTGGCGGCCCGACTGGCCGAGATCACGGGCGAGAAACGCATGCGAGACGTCTTCCACTTTGTCTATGAGAATCGCGTGGACGTCTACGCCCAACGTCTCCTGGATGCGTCGAGCACCTTTTACGGATATAGTGCTGATGTGCTCTTGAAGTCGGAAAAGGGGTGGATGGTCATGGTGCGGACCTATCCGCGTCACCCCCTCTGGGAGGAGACCAACGAGTCGAAGCCAATGTGGACCCGATCGGGGCGCATCGAGAGCTATCGGGTTGAACCGGAAGCGATCGAGTACGGAGAAAACTTTATCTCGCATCGTGAAGGGCCGGAAGCAACACCGTATCTGCCGAACGCCATCTTCACGACCAACCCCCATGTTCGGCCGGACGACTATGGCATTCCGGTCACGGCCCAACACCACGACGACAAAACTATCCGGAACATCAAGCTCTCGTGGGCTGAAATCAAGCGCCACACCAACCCTCTGTGGGAGAAGGGCTATCAGTTCTACTGCGTCACCCCGAAGACCCGTCACCGCGTTCACAGCCAATGGTCGGTGAACGACTGGGTACAGATCTACGAGTCGAACTTCGGTGATCCCTATCGCATGGATAAACGGACGCCAGGAGTCGGCGAACACCAGGTGCACATCAATCCCCAAGCAGCCAGAGATCGCGGCATCAATGACGGGGACTATGTCTATATCGATGGAAACCCGGTGGATCGTCCGTATCGTGGATGGAAACCGAGTGATCCCTACTACAAAGTGGCTCGACTCATGATCCGCGCCAAGTACAACCCGGCCTATCCGTATCACGTGACCATGGCGAAGCATGCGCCGTACGTCTCAACGCCAAAGTCGGTCAAAGGACACGAGACGAGGCCAGATGGACGTGCCATTGCCATCGACACCGGGTATCAGTCGAACTTCCGATACGGTGCTCAACAGTCATTTACGCGCAGCTGGCTCATGCCGATGCATCAAACCGATTCGCTCCCGGGGAAAAGTGCAAACGGGCTTAAGTTTAAATGGGGGTTCGAAATCGACCACCATGCAGTCAACACGGTGCCGAAGGAATGTCTCATCCGTATTACCAAAGCGGAGGACGGCGGGATCGGGGCACGCGGTCCCTGGGAGCCGGTGCGTACCGGATTTACCCCGGGCCAAGAGAACGAGTTCATGATTAAGTGGCTGAAAGGCGAGCACATCAAGATCAAGGTCTAAATGCTATTGATTTGACCGTCGGCCCTTGCCACAAGAAGCAAGGGCCGACGAAGTTCGACAATAGCCTATGATGAATTACGGAGGAGACTATGCCTGAAGTATATAACTGGCAGCTGGGACGAAAGATGTTGTATCCCTACGAGGAGCGGCATCCCAAGTGGCAGTTCGCCTTTGTGTTTAATATCAACCGCTGCTTAGCGTGCCAGACCTGTAGTATGGCGGATAAGTCGACCTGGCTCTTCTCGAAGGGGCAGGAGTACATGTGGTGGAACAATGTGGAGACCAAGCCCTATGGCGGCTATCCCCAGTTCTACGACGTCAAGATTACGCAGTTGATCGAGCAGGTGAATCCCGGCGGACAAGTCTGGAACGTCCGCGTGGGACGGAAGCACCATGCTCCGTACGGGGTGTTTGAAGGGATGACGATTTTCGACGCAGGCGCCAAGGTCGGGCAGGCGGCGATCGGGTACATTCCAACCGACCAAGAATGGCGGTTTGTGAATATCTATGAAGACACCGCCACCTCCATGCGTGCGCTGGTGGAAGGCATCGACAAGACCGGGTTCTCACGGGACGAACCCTGGAAAATGACCGGCAGCAGCTTGCCGGAGCATGAGACGTTTTTCTTCTATCTGCAACGCATCTGTAATCATTGCACTTACCCTGGCTGCTTGGCTGCGTGCCCAAGAAAGGCCATCTATAAGCGTCCGGAAGACGGGATCGTCCTCATTGACCAGAATCGCTGCCGTGGCTACAAGAAGTGCGTCGAACAGTGTCCCTACAAAAAACCAATGTATCGTGGGACGACCCGGGTCAGCGAAAAGTGTATTGCCTGCTATCCTCGGATCGAAGGAAAAGATCCCTTGACCGGTGGGGAACCGATGGAGACCCGTTGTATGGCGGCCTGTGTCGGAAAGATCCGGATGCAGAGCTTGATGCGCATCGGCGAGGATGGCCTATGGGCCGAGGATCGTTGGCATCCCCTGTACTACGCGATCCGGGTCGAACAGGTCGCGTTGCCGCTCTATCCCCAGTGGGGGACGGAGCCCAACGGGTTTTACATTCCGCCTCGGCACTCGCCGCGTGGCTATGCCCGCCAGATGTTTGGTCCTGGCGTGGACAACGCGATTGAAAAGTACTTGGTGCCCAGCCGCGAGCTGTTAGCGGTGCTCCAGCTCTGGAGGGCCAGCCAGCAGATCGTGTTCCGCTACGATGTGATCCCTGGGCCGAAAGTGTTTGAGACCCAGATCCACGGGAAGCGATTTGAGATGTATAACGACACGGTCCTGGGCTTCAATAAGTCCGGGAAGGAAGTGGCTCGGATTCAAGTGGAAGAGCCGATCTACATCCGGCCGGCCGAACGGGTCACCTGGCTGTAAGTCAGGAAGCACCAGAGAGGTAGGAGGAGGGGTGGGGTTCTGAGGAAGGGCTCCACCCCATCTTTTTCAGACCAGTGCGTTTGCGAGCCGTATAGTTTCGGGTTCACCGCCCTTCGAGGGCAGAAATGGGTTACAGTCCTTCTCGATTGCTCATGTGGCATAGGCCACACAATGGCCTATGCTTCGGCTTTTGCTGGTAGGAGCGCTGAGCCTGTCTCGTTTTCCGGTGCTGGAGCCGATTGATGTTCTGTGGCGATCAGCAGGTAGAACACCGGGACCACAAAGAGGGTAAAGAGGGTGCCGACCGTCATGCCGGTGACGAGCATCATACCGATGCTATTACGAGCCGCAGCCCCAGGCCCTGAGGCGAGCACCAGGGGAAAATGGCCGAAGATGGTGGCGGCTGAAGTCATCAACACCGGTCGAAGTCTGGTTAACGAGGCTTCGCGGATGGCGGCAAGTCTCGGCAGCCCTCTGGTCTGTAGCTGATTGGCAAACTCCACAATGAGAATCCCGTTCTTGGCGATGAGGCCGACCAATGTAATCAGCCCGACCTGAGAATAAATATTGATGGTCGTCAGATCGAGAAAGCTGACCACCAACGCGCCGGAGATGGCGAGCGGGACCGAACCAAGGAGTACGATCAGCGGATCCCGGAAGCTTTTGAACTGGGCGGCCAGGACCAAATAAATCAGGACGACGGCAAAGCCCAGGGTAACGGTGAGAGCTGCCCCTTCCTGACGGAGCTGGCGCGATTCGCCGGCATAGTCGAGGATGATCCGTGGGCCGACCGCCATCGCGGCCTCTTCGAGCACCCGCAGGCCTTCTTCTTTGGTGACGCCCGGTTTGAGCCCACCGAAGATGCGGACGGCGTCCCGCTGCTGGAAGCGGTTCAAGCTGCGTGGCGCTGTGCTCGTTTCGATGTGAGCGAAGGTTGAGACCGGCACCAACTGGCCGCTTGGCGTCTTGATCTTCAAGTCCAGTAGCGGGTCGATCGTGGCGCGGTCTTTGTCGCCGAGTTGTGGGATGACTTTGTAGCTCCGGTCGAAGTAGTTGAATCGGTTGACGTAGGCCCCGCCGAGCATGGTGCCCAGCTCACGGCCGACTCCGGCTAAATCGAATCCCAAGTCTGCGAGCCGCTCACGATCCAGCACGACCCTGGCTTGCGGGAGGTCGATCTTGAGGTCGGTGTCCACGTAGAGGAACTTTCCGCTCTGCCAGCCTGCACCTAAGAGGGTACCAACGGTTTCAAGGAGTTGTTCAGCGGGCGCGTCGGATTCAAGAATTAGCTCGACGTCGTATTGTCCCGGAGTCGGAAGCGGTGGATCGAGTCGGGGGAAGACCCGCAATCCCGGGACTTGAGAGACCGCGCCATACACGTCGTTGTACATGCCTTCCGTCGAGCGGGCTCGATCGTGCCAATCCTTCGCGACGATCCCGCCGAATCCGCCCCATGCGGTGGTGAGCGACCAGGTGTAGTCTGTTTCAGGGATGGCGGTAATTGCTTTGACGATCTGGAAGTGTTGACGGTTCGTCGCATGCACCGTGGAATCCGGTGAGGCCTCGAAGAAGAGACTGATGTGGTTCTGGTCCTCTACGGGAGCCAGCTCCTGACGGGAAAAGTGATAGAGCGGCCAGGCTGCGATCATGATGAAGACGGCAGCCGCCACGATTCCTCCGTTCATTGTGAGAGCGCCATCAAGCAGTGTGGCATAGAGTCTCCGCGCTTCTTCGAACCGTCGGTTGACGAACGCGGTCAATCGACCTTCTTTGCCCTGAGGATGGACAAATCGTGAACTCATTACAGGCGAGAGCGTGATGGCGACGACCCCGGACAAGACCACGGCGACGGCCAGTGTGATAGCAAATTCGAGGAACAGGGATCCGGTGAGCCCTCCCTGAAAGCCGATGGGCGCATAGACGGTGGCGAGGGTGATGGTCATGGCGATGATAGGACCAAGCAGTTCACGTGCGGCTGCTCGTGCGGCTTCAATTCTGGATTTGCCAAGACGCACGTGCCGTTCCACGTTCTCCACGACGACGATGGCGTCGTCCACAACCAGCCCAACGGACAACACAATCGCGAGTAGCGTGAGCAGATTGAGGCTGAATCCAAAGGCGGTCAGGAAGAGCGCGGCTCCGATCAACGAGACCGGTATCGCCACCAACGGGACAAGTGCCGTGCGGACTGATCCCATGAAGAGAAATACCACCACGGCGACGATCAAAATTGTCTCGGACAGCGTCTTGGAGATTTCCGTCAGCGCGTTTCGGATGAACATGGTGCTGTCCCAGACGAGTTTCATGTCGATATCGCTCGGCAACGTCCGACGAATTCGGTCAACCTCGTCGCGCAGGCGGTGCCCGACCTCGATCTCGTTGACGCCGGGGACCGCCCAGATACCGAGGTACACGCCTTCCGTTTCGTCGTATTTGGCGATGATGTTCGCTTCTTCCGCTTCACGCTCGACCCGCGCCACATCCCTCAGCCGTACGATGGCACCGTCTCGATCGGCGATGATCAATTCCTCAAATTCCGTTGTTGAGCGCAGATCGGTATTGGCGAGTAAATTAATCTGGACCTGATTGCCTTTCGTGCGGCCCACGGCGGCGAGGTAATTATTTCGCCGAAGGGCGCCTTGGACATCGCCGGGGGAGAGATTGAATGAGGCCAGACGATCGGGGTCGATCCAAATCCGCATCGCGATCTGCCGTTCACCTTCGAATGTTACCCGTTGGACCCCGGGTAATGTGGCCAGTTGTGGTTGCAATGTGCGAAGGAGCCAATCGGTGACGGCTGGAACCGCGCGCTCCTGTGAGCTGAAGCTGAGATAAAAGGAGGCATAGGGACGATCTGCCCGCTGTATTTCAATCGCAGCCGGTTCAGCTTCCGGCGGCAGTTCCGCCCGCACCTGTTGCAGTCGTGCCGTGACTTCGGCCAGGGCAGCGGTGCTGCTGTGGTTCAATTTCAAGTGGACGGTCACGGTGCTGACACCGGACCGACTGGTCGATTCGACGTAATCGACGCCACTGATCGCCGAGACCACTCGCTCGATCGGGGTACTGATAAATCCACGAACGGTTTCGGCACTGGCTCCGTAGTAGACGGTCGTGATCACCACCAGGGAGTTCTCGATCGTGGGATACTGCTGGACCGGGAGCGCGGTCAATGCCTTCCATCCCGCGAGGAGGATCACCAGGTTGACGACGATGGCCAAGACCGGATGGACGATGAAGATGTCAGTGAAAACTCTGGTGGTGACTGGCTGCTTCATAGTTTGGAACGATCAAGACTCGCTGACTTAGCTCATATTACTCATGACGGTTCGTCGAAACAGCGGATCGGCGATTGCAGTAGAAGTGTTCATGAATAATGTGAGTTAGGGCTGTGCCTGCGTCGCTGGATGCTGGGGTGGCGATGCAATCGTGACGAGCACGCCGTCACGAAGCTTAAATGACCCGATCGCGGCGACCTGTTCTCCCACGGTAAGCCCTTCATGAATGACGATGTCGTCACCGGACATCGGTCCAGTCTCGACTTGGCGCGCACGGACTCTCGTCTGGCCGTCTTGGCCCTGCGCGAGGACAAACACCTGATCACCTCCAGGTCCCTTCCGAAGCGCGCTCACGGGAATTGCGACGACCTTGCGCATGGCACCAATGGGAATCCGAACCCGCACAGATGATCCGGGAGTCGGTACATCGCTGTTCCCCGCGATCCTGGCGCGGACCATGGCATTTCTGGTTGTGGGGTCCACACGAGCATCGACGGCGACGATTTTGGCCGTGACGGACGGGGCCGTCGCGGACGACAAGATCTCAACGGCCTCGCCGACCTGCAACCCTCCAGCCACCTGTTGCGGGACGGCAAAATCCACATTCACGGCTTCGCCCACTCCTTGGAGTGTGGTCAAGAGTGTTCCCTCGTCTAGGTACTGACCGGGGTGGACATCCGCGATTCCGACCCTGGCTTTGAATGGGGCGCGGATGGTTTTTTTCGCGATGACGGCCTTGGTCCGAGCGATTTGGGCCTGGGCCACGTCCAAGTCGGCGCGTGCCCGATCCACTTCCTCTTGCGTGGTGGCAAGCTCCTGACTGAGATTCTGCCGGCGATGAAGAATCGTTTTCGCGAGTGCCACTTGAGCTTCCTGTGCGCGCAGGTCTGCTTCCTCGACCGAGACATCGAGGGCCACCAGTAGTGTTCCGGCTTCCACGATTTGCCCTGGGGTAAGGCGGACTTCGCGGACCGTACCGGCTAATTCGTTCTTCAGCGAAATCGAGCGAAGCGCCAGAACGGTTCCGATCGATGTGGTGTGCGGTCGATGGTCGATCGTTCGTGCGACAGCGACCGTGACGGTCTCGCTCGGTTCCGGCTGATTGGCTGAAGCGGCCTGTTCAGTTTGCAGGGATCCATATTTCCACGAGGCTAATCCGATCCCGAGGAGGATGACAAACAGAACAAGAACGATCGATCCAATCCAATTCTTAGGGGTCATCATATCGGTCACGATGCTATGGTACCACAATAAAGTGTGCCATGGCACGTTTCTTCTCGGACTATCGGCGGGGAGTTGTGTGACAGCTTGCCCGGAGGTGGCGATCAGCTTTCGATAGACTGAGAATAGGTGTGTCGACGTCACACACGAGTGAATCGATGATCAACAGCATGGAGGAGACAGGAGAGTCATGAATAATGCGGGTTAGGACTTCACATCCGCTTCCCATGAGATGCTGGCCGGACACCATTGCCAGATGCCGAGAGTGATGATACGAGTCAATCCAGCCGGGATACAAGCCGTACGGTTCACCTCGACCTTCCGGTTGATCAACTTAGTTGAATCGCCACATCGCTTCAGATAGTCGTCGGCCTTGATGTCATGGAGGTTGGCATGAGGCACGACAAAGGCCACCACCGGGACCGGCAGGACGGCGATAGAGGAGTCATCGACACCTTGAGATCCTGAGCAATGGGCTCCGGTTTTCGGATACCTGACGTCATCCCGGACAAGCGCCGTCGTACAGCCTGCGAGGAACAGCGACGTACTGACCAGCAGTGCAACGCATCCCTGTCGACCTTGTTTCCAGATCATGAACACCCTCCCTGTTGATCGGCCATGTTCCTTAGACGCAGGCTACTCACAAACGTAAATACCGTCAAGTCAATGGAGCGGTCGGTACAATACTGCTTGACGGGGAGGATCCAACGACGGTATCCCAATGACCATGTCTCAGCCGTCCACAACCGTGGCCTATGGATCGATCGTCCTTGCGGCGGCCCTCTGGGGTGGGTCGATTGTTGCGCAGAAGATGGCACTCACGTCGTTTTCCGCGGTCGAAGCCTCCGTCCTCCGCGATATCGGAGGGCTGGCAATTCTCCTGGCGACTTGGTGGTCGAAGGAAGGTGGTGCCGTGAGGGTGAGCGGCGCCGATGCCCGGTTGCTCGGCCTGCTGGGACTCGGTGTGTTGGGCAACCACCTGCTCATCCTCATGGGCCTGAATTATGTGAGCGGCGCTGTCGGTGGGGTGATCATCGGATCGAGTCCGGTGGTGACCTCCGTGCTGTCGGCTATGTTGATCAAGGATGTGCCGTTGCGCGCAGTCTGGGCTGGTGCGTTGCTCTCCTTCGCAGGGGTTGGGGTGGTCTCCGTGGCGGGGTTTCAGGCGGCAGGTGATCAGCCGTTGCTGGGCAGTACGCTCGTGTTTCTCGGGGTGGTCAGCT
The DNA here is from genome assembly GCA_019636945.1 of Nitrospira sp. Lineage (GTDB taxonomy): Bacteria > Nitrospirota > Nitrospiria > Nitrospirales > Nitrospiraceae > Nitrospira_D. Next base: position 30,059 of record JAHBWO010000038.1, read on the forward strand.
GGGCGCTCTATAGCATCGGGAGTCGCGCGATCATGGAGCGCATGTCGGCCTTGACGGTCAATTGGACGACCTTGATGGTGGCCACGGTCCTTCAAATCCCGCTGTTATGGACCGATCAAAAAATGATGAACGCCGGAATAGGATCAGTCACCACCCCCGATTGGCTGGCACTTGGCTATCTTGTCATCTTTGCGACGGCGGTGGCGCAACAGGCCTGGTTGTTCGGCGTGAAAGGTGTCGGTCCGTCACGGGCCTCGGTGCTGGGGAATCTGACCCCGGTGGCGGCGATTGGGCTGTCTGCCCTGATCTTAGGGGAGGCCGTTGGTTTGATTGAAATTCTTGGAATCTGTCTTATCCTCGCCGGTGTCTGGGTCGTCAATCGCCAAACGGCCGAAGTCAGCAGCTAGCCCGTTTTTTCTCTATGAATCCCTCTTCTCAGCCTCGATCCCGGTTCCGGTAGTGGAGTATCATACGGAACTTAGTGGGAGAGGTAGGTGCTGCTTCGACAGACAGGTGTCTACGATTGATAGTCTGCCGTATTCCTGCAGAGCGGGTATGTGATGAACGGTAATTATGCCCGTGCACTGATTCCGCTGATCCTGGCCGGGACGTTCCTGCTGGATGTATTCATGCCGTGGGGGTATGCGGTTTGGGTTGTCGGGGATGTCTTCAGTGCGATCCTGACCCTCTGGATTGAGTGGCCGATTGCTCCGTATCTTGTTGCGGCCATCGGAACCGTTCTCGCGTACCTCGGGCACACGCTCTCACCTCCAGTCATCTCGGTGGATATTGCCGGTTTCAATCGTGTTGTGGGCATAGCTCTTCTGTGGATTACGGCGTGGCTCGTAGCGCGAGCGAGAATGGCGAAACTTGATGATGCCACCAGACGACTGGGTGCGATCATGGAAAGCAGTAACGATGCCATTTTGAGTGTGACACCTGACGGATTCGTCACGACGTGGAATGGAGGCGCGGAGCGCATCTTCGGATATACGGCCAACGAGATGATTGGCCGCTCGATCCTCACGATTATTCCTAGCCATCTTTCTCGGGACAGAGCCTGGGAGCTGGCCACAGTGAGGGGAACGCATGATATCCAAAACTATGATGCCGTACGGTTGACCAAGGACGGTCGATATATCGATGTGTCGGTCACCTTATCGCCGCTCAAGGACGCGGTCGGTCAGTTTCTAGGCGTATCAAAAGTTATTCGCGATATCAGTGAGCGAAAACAGGGGGAGACACTCCTGAAACAGGCACATGAAGCGCTTGAAATGAAGGTGCTGGAGCGCACTGCAGAATTAAGCGCCGCCAACCATTCCCTGCGAATACTTTCCAGCCAACTGATGCAAGTGCAGGAAGAGGAGCGAAGCCGACTTGCACGCGACCTGCATGACGAGGTCGGACAGTTGCTGACGGCGCTGAAAATTGACTTGCAAGATATCCAGCATGGCGAGGTCAGGGATGCCCGTTTCAGCCCTCTCACGGATAGCCTTGAGCTGGTGGACCAATTGCTGACTCAAGTGCGCACGCTGGCGCTTGATCTGCGACCGTCGATTCTTGACGATCTGGGATTGGTTCCAGCACTTCGTTGGTATGCCAACCGGCAGGCGGCGCGAAATGGGTGGATCCTTTCGCTCGCGGTCGAGGGAATGGAGGGGAGAATCCCGATTCCCATGGAGGTCACCTGTTTCCGGGTCGCGCAAGAGGCACTGACCAACATTGCGAAGTACTCGCAGGCTAAGGTGATCGATCTGACGCTGAGCCGACAAGGTGGGGATGTCACCCTCGTCATCCAAGACGATGGTGTCGGATTCGATGTGATACTGGCACGAAGACGGGCACAGAGCGGAGAGAGTATCGGGTTGCTCGGTATGGAAGAGCGTGCACGGCTGGCCGGCGGGAGCTTGGTGATTTCGTCGGTGCCGGGTGAAGGGACCAGGCTTGAATTGAGTTTCTCGCTTGCCGAACAAGAGCTGATCAAGCCGCACCTACCGACTGAGGTCATATTGCCATGAGCCATATCCGGCTTCTTATCGTGGAAGATCATGCCTTGGTGAGGGCCGGTATGAAGGCCCTCCTGCAAAAAGTCGAAGGCATTCAGGTTGTCGCAGACATGGGGGATGGGTTGGAAGCCGTCAAGTTTGTGCAACTGGAGGCTCCGGATCTCGTCCTGATGGATATTGCCATGCCGGGCTTGAACGGACTCGATGCAACGTCCCGGATTGTCAAGGAATCGTCGACCACGCGCGTGATCCTGTTGTCGATGTATGCCAACGAAGAATACCTCAGTCAAGCGTTGCAGGTCGGTGCGTCAGGGTACTTATTGAAAGGGGCTGAGTTGGCAGAATTAGAATTGGCGATCAAAACAGTGAGTCGTGGCGAAACCTATTTGACCCCCGCCGTTGCCAAGTATGCCGTGGAGGCCTATCGAAACAAGTCCGGAGCGCCGTCCAGTCCGTTGGCCAGGCTGAGCGGGCGCCAGCGCGAGATTTTACAATTGATCGCGGAAGGTCAAACCACAAAAGACATCGCATACCGCCTGAACCTGAGCGTGAAAACCGTTGAAACACACAGAAGTCAATTGATGGAACGGCTTGAAATTCACGATGTGCCGGGGTTGGTCCGATTCGCGATGCGAGTTGGGCTGATCCAACCAGATTCTTAACCTGCTTCGGTCTCTCTCCGTATCGTTCGATGAGCTCCTATGTTCTCCCCGGGGGCTTTCTGCCTTCTTTTCAGGGTTTCCCCGATACGTCTCTCTTCTGAGCTTCTGGCATGTTGCGTATCCAGCGTAACGGATCCGTCATCTCTGTATCCGAGAAAGAAGAACCCTGACACCATGGTAGGTGCCGTTGCGCAGGCTCCAGGTGACAAGTGTTTCGAAGGAGAACAGGGGAATTGGGTCACACGAGGAGATT
>JAHBWO010000039.1 GCA_019636945.1 Nitrospira sp.
GCCTCGGTATGTCCTGCATGACGGCCCTCCCTATGCCAACGGCCGTATCCACATCGGACATGCCTTGAACAAGGTGCTGAAGGACATCATCGTGAAGTCGAAAACGATGAGTGGGTTCCAGTCCCCGTATATACCGGGCTGGGACTGCCACGGTCTCCCGATCGAGCATCAAGTCATGAAGGAGCTGGGGGAGAAGAAGAAGGACTTGAGCGTGTCCGACATTCGCAAGCTCTGTCGCGCTTATGCTCAAAAGTACGTCGATCTTCAGCGCGAGGAGTTCAAGCGGCTCGGTGTTCTGGGCGAGTGGGATCAGCCGTATCTCACGATGACGCCGGGGTATGAAGCGACGATTATCCGGGAGTTCGGAAAATTCGTCGAGCAGGGCGGCGTGTACAAGGGGCTCAAACCCGTTCTCTGGTGCACCCAAGATCAAACAGCGCTGGCTGAAGCAGAAGTTGAGTATGACGACCATGTGTCGCCATCGGTCTATGTCAAATTTCCCGTCGTGACCTCCCCGGAGGTTTTGGGGAAGACCTTTCCTGGGGTTGCCTTTCCAGAGGGCATCAAACTGGTTTCCGTAGTCATCTGGACGACGACTCCGTGGACCTTGCCGGCCAATCAAGCTGTCTGTCTGCACCGTGATTTCGAGTATGCCTTTGTGCAGGTCGGCGATGAGCTGCTGATTGTGGCGGAGAAACTGCTTGGAACTGTTGCCAAAGGCTGTGGGATCACAGACTATCGCGTCGTCGGAGTCAAAAAAGGTGGCGAGGGGTTTGAGGGGTTGGAAACACAACGCCCCATTTCTACTGGCTTGTCGCCGATCCTGCTTGGGGATTTCGTCACGCTTGATCAAGGGACCGGCTGTGTGCATATCGCGCCCGGCCATGGAATGGAAGACTACATTCTCGTGCTCGATCACAATGCCAAGGCGTCACCGGGTGAAAAACTCGAAATTGCGGCGCCTGTGGATAACGGCGGGCGATTCACCGATATCGTGAAGGAATTCTCCGGGCAGCATGTGTTCAAGGCGAATCAGAAGATTGTGGACTATCTGCAAGCGAGCGGACGCCTGCTTGGTCATGGTTCATTGAACCATTCATATCCCCACTGTTGGCGTTGTAAGAGTCCCGTGATCTTCCGTGCCACCGAGCAGTGGTTTGTGTCCATGGAGATCAATGACTTGCGGAAAGCGGCTTTGGCAGAGATCGAACAGGTTCGGTGGATTCCGAGCTATGGCCGCGATCGAATTTTCGGCATGATCGAGAACCGGCCGGATTGGTGTCTCTCGCGCCAGCGTGTATGGGGTGTCCCGATTCCGGGGTTTACCTGCGAAGGCTGTCGGCATGTCCTGGCCGATCCGGTTGTGATCGAGCATATTGCGAGCCTGATGGAATCGAAGGGGGCGGATGTGTGGTTTGAGCGGTCCGCCTCTGAGCTATTGCCCGCTGGAACTATCTGCCCGAAGTGTGGAGGGGCGACGTTCGAGAAAGAACGGGACATTCTCGATGTCTGGTTTGAGTCTGGGGTGAGCTACGCGGCTGTGGCGAAGCCAAAGAAATGGTGGCCAACCGATTTGTACCTCGAAGGGTCAGATCAGCATCGTGGCTGGTTTCATAGTGCCCTGCTCGCTGGAGTGACTACGGATCATCGAGCGCCCTACAAAGCCGTTTTGACCCATGGCTTTGTGGTGGACGGACAGGGCAAGAAAATGTCCAAGTCGGCGGGGAATGTGGTGGCGCCACAAGACGTCATCAAACAGTCTGGTGCGGAAATCCTGCGCCTCTGGGTATCGGCACAGGATTATCGCGAAGACCTTCGTATCTCACAAGAGATTTTGAATCATCTCATCGAGGCCTATCGGAAGATCCGCAATACGTCCCGATTCCTGCTGAGCAATCTGTACGATTTCAATCCAGATGTGCACCGTGTCCCATACGAGCAGTTGCCTGAATTGGACCGTTGGGCTTTGATGCGCCTCGGAGAGCTGGTCGCCAAAGTTCGCCGGGCGTATGACGACTTTGAATTTCATGCCATCTTCCATGCCGTGAACAATTTTTGCTCCGTCGATCTCAGTGCCGTCTATCTGGACATCCTGAAGGATAGGCTCTATACATTCCGTGCCGACTCTCCCGTACGGCGCGGGTCCCAAACCGTCTTGTTCGACATCACGGTCGCGTTGGCTAAACTCCTGGCACCGATCTTGAGTTTTACGGCTGAGGAGATATGGCGCATGTTACCGGGCGTGGCGCGTAAGGAATGGACGAGCGTCCATCTCACCCTTTTCCCTGAGAATCTTGCAGGCTGGCGAGACGAGAAGTTGGCGGCACGATGGGAACAACTGCTGGCGTATCGATCACTGGTTCAGGGAGAGCTGGAGGCCCGTCGTCGGGAGAAGGTGATCGGCTCCTCGCTCGAGGCGCATGTGCACATCGAGGCCGGACCTGATGCCTACCAATTTCTGATCTCTTATGCCGAGGAGCTCAGCGCACTCTTCATTGTGTCACGAGTGACGGTGAAGAGAGCCGAAGGAAAGATGGAGGACATTCGCGTGACGGTTGAACGATCTGATGCCGCAAAATGCGAGCGTTGCTGGAATTATCGGGAGGCTGTCGGAAGTGATACCACCCATCCGACCCTCTGTGATCGCTGTGTGGAGGCAGTTCGTTGAGCCTGTCAATGCTCCGGAATATGGTGCTGGCCTCGGTAACCGGGGGCATTATCCTGCTCGATCAGCTGACCAAGCAGCAGATTATGCAGACGATGCGGCTCCATGAGTCGATTCCCGTCATTCCCAATCTGTTCAGTCTGACCTATATCCGGAACCCTGGCGCAGCCTTTGGTCTCTTAGCCGGCAGTAGTAACGCGTTTCGCATGGTCTTCTTCGGGCTGACGTCGATCTTTGCTCTAGGCCTGTTGGGGACCATCTTGTTACGGATGCCGGAAGAGGATTGGATGGGGCGGGTCAGTGTTGCCGCGATTCTTGGCGGGGCGATTGGGAACTTGATCGATCGGCTTCGCTTCGGCGAGGTGATTGATTTTCTGGATGTCTACGTTGAGAGCTATCACTGGCCAGCGTTCAACGTCGCGGATTCGGCAATCACCGTCGGGGTGATCGCCCTCATCATCCACTTTGCGTTCGAAAAACGTATCGAGCCCCCTGAGGCGTCGGAGACGTCGTCGGCCTCCTAAGCTGAGAAGTGCTGAGTCCTGGGTGCTGAGTTATGAGTCGAGCCCAATACCCAGCACTCAACACTCAGAGTCAGGCCGGCATCCGGACAATAAACCCGCCTTTTTCTTTTGCCTGTTTTTGCTGTTCCGGTGAGAACATAAACAGCGGTTCGCTGTGACAGAACTGGCATTCCTTGGTCGTGATCGTCGCATCGGGCTCCCCGATGCTGACCAGGTATTCCTTTGCGAGTTTGAGTGCGGTGACCTCATCCGTCGTCATGACATCGAAGTGAATGCGGCCGCTCTTGCCGTGAACCCAGGTGTCGTAAACGTGAATCGTATCCGAAGACATGCCCAACTCCTTTCAGCGGACAACCAACATGACTACAATGCCGAGAATAATACGATAGTAGGCAAAGACGCGCAAGGTATGCCGTTGGACATAGGTCAGAAACACGGCGATGACCGCCCAGGCGACCAGGAAGGAGATTACCATCCCAAGACCCAGTGCCAGAAAGTCTTGATCGTTGAACGCTCCGCGGGCTTTCCACGTTTCATACAGCGTAGCGGCGATAATCGTCGGGAGTGCGAGGAAAAATGAATATTCCGTCGCCACTTTTCGATCCAGTCCCGCAAGCAGTCCCCCGATGATCGTGGAACCGGAGCGGGACATGCCGGGAATCAGGGAGGCACATTGTGCCAGTCCAACCCAGAAGGCATGCCGTGGTGAGACCTGATCGAGGTTCGTGGCAGAAGCGGTGCGTGTGCGTGCCTCCACGAGGAGAATAATGACTCCACCCACAATCGATGTGGACGCCACCGTCAAGGGAGTGAAGAGATAAGATTTGATCCACCCATGAGCCAACAGGCCGAGAATGGCGGCAGGCAGGAAGGCGATTCCTAGCCCGAGGATAAACCACAAGTTGGGATGAGTCTGCATGGAAGCCGTGAGACGACTCGCCCATGTCGTGGCGGATGAGTTGCCGAGAGAGGACCAGAGCGTCTGACGTTCGTGCCAAGCACCGGACAAGAGTCGACTGATCTTTTCCCGTTCGAAGACGATGACCGCGAGGATGGCGCCCAATTGGATGGAGATTTCAGCATTGGCAGCCACATCGCCGGTGAATCCCAATGCATGGCCTACCAGGATCAGATGACCGGTGGAAGAGACGGGTAAGAATTCGGTCAGTCCTTCGACGACTCCAAGAATCACGGCGAGAACCGGGCCCCATTCGTTCATGCGTACACCACCTAGGATTAAATGACATAGAGGGGATACTCTCCCCGGCGGGCTTTGATATGATGTGACGGATCATCACAGAGCCGTGGTGATCCGTCAAGCATCTGATGGAGGATGAAGCTTGTGGTGCGACGAAGGGTAGGAGGCATTCGGACAACAGTAAATATATTGACAACGTCTGGATGTTGGCATACACACAATGCATGGTACGGGTTCAATACAAAGACAAGTTATCGGATTTGATGGAGGGAGGATCGCATGAGACGTGAGTGGATAGTGGTAGTGCTGGTCGGGGCAGTATTGGCCACGGGATGCGTATCCAATAAAAAGTACCAAGCGGCGTTAACCGAAGCAGATAATGCCAAGATGGAGCTGGAGAAGGCTCGGCAACAGAAGAGCGCCATGGAGCAACAGGTCCGAACACTCAAAGAGCTGAACGTGAAGTTCGGCAATGAGGCGCAGGCGGTTCGCGATGAACTCCAACGCGTTGAGCATGGGCGCGATGCGGAGCGAGGGGCGATCGAAGGGCGTACGAAAGACCTTGAAGAGAAGGTCAAAGCGCTCACGGCGCAGAACCGGAACGTGAAGCAAGAATATCAGGATGTGAAGCGCAATAACGATACGTTGAAATCGCTGGTGGCCCGATATCAGAAAGAGCTGAAAGACCGTTCTCATAGCGGCTCCGCAACAGCTGCTACGTTGACTCCGAATCAGCTTTCCTCCGGCAAGGCTCAGGTAACTCCGGCGGCAACGTCGGCAGCGATGAATATCAATAAAGTGTCGGCGAACGACATGGTGCTCTTCCTCGGTCTGAAACAGGATGAGGCGGAACGCATCGTGGGGAATCGCCCCTATCGGGTGAAAGGTGAACTGGTGGCGAAGAATGTGGTTCCGAAAGAGACTTTCGACCTGATTAAAGATCGTATCTCAGTCACGCCGTAGAATAGACCAGCGGCAGTTTCTCGGTATACCACGGGCCGTTCTCCGAAAGGAGAACGGCCCGTTTCTTTATGTGGCCCACCAGCAACGTGTGTTGTTCGACTCTGTTTATGGTCGAGGGGGATAAATTTGCACAACGATCTCCGACAGCGTGGGGTCCTGGTTAATGATGTAGTGGATGGGTGGTTGGAAAATGGAGGTCTTATCGGTCAGCACTGATTCTCGTAGCTGATGTCGAGGGGAATCATTGAGGAGCGTTCTATCGAAGGTTGCCGAAGGGGCCGTGTCCGTACGAGAGAAGCGAATGACGAGCATGTCGGGTGTCGATGGGACCGAAATGGTCAGAGGGGTGTGGGCCGTGAGCTTGGATCGGGGTTGGTCCGTCTCTGCGATGGGGAAAAGGAGTTGGGGACTTGAGGAGCCAACCTGGTTCCATACTTGTAGGAAGCCGTCTTGATTGGACTCAACCGTAAGTTCCACTGGCGCTTTGGGTGTGGCTGTATCCGTGGCACCATCCTGGGAGTGTTGGGCCTGTTCTCTGGGGGTGAGACTATATCGAATACCCAGTGGTTGAAGTGGGGAGCCGCGATTGCTCTTGGCCATCGCCAATGATTGGGGGGTGAGTTCTGACTGACCCAGCGACTGAGTCGATTCGCTCGCAACCTTCTCGCGTCGTCGAGTATCCCCTGCCACCGACTTATCTTGCCCCTGTGGTCCTGTCCCATAGAAAAGAGAACGAGCACTTAGAGAAGCACGTTCTTGGGAGGGCGTTGGGCTATCGGCTCTAGACTGGCTGTGCGAAGCTGTAGCAGCTGAGTAGGATGGCGGTGAGGGGGGAGCGGTCAATTGCGGAACGGATTTGTCAGTTGATGTGGGCAAGATTTCAGACAATGGCTCGATCTGCTTTTTTATCGTATCAATCTCTTCATGCAGTACTGGAGCATCACGTTCTAAACGATGAGTGCGTTGCTCATCTGGTGTTGTGTGCGGGCGAGGAGCTTGAGAGGATGTCTTGCCCGTGGACGCCTCTTTTCTCTGTGGAAGTGACGAGCGGGACTTCTGTTCTGACGTCGTTGAGGGGGCGTTCGTCAGGGGAGTGGCAGGTTGGGTTGGGGCGGGAACGGGCGATGAAGGGAGAGGAGGTCGTGCCTCTTCCTTGGCGATGGATTGGGCTTCTTGACGAAGACTCTCTTGGTAGACGCGTGTTCCGAGCACGACGGCAAGGACTGCACCGGCGAGTCCACCGGCCCAGGCGAGTCCAGCTGGATGACGGAACCAATCGAACCAGGATGCGGCGCCGATGGCGCTTTCTGCCTGAGTCGTGTGCAAGGCCTGCAAGAGTCTGCGGCGCACAATGGGATCAGCGAGGAGTTCCTTCAGTGCCTGCTCATCAGCGAGTGCGTTGAATAGGTCCTGATTTCCTAGGGCTGCTCTGTAGAGCTGTTGCTTCTCCTCAGCTGTCAGCATATCAGCCGAAAATCCACCGAGAAGTTTTTCGAGATCGTGGTCAGGCATGGTAACGACGTGTAAAAGGTGAAACGTAAAAAGTGAAACGCACGTGTGAGACGGTCATTCCCATGAACCTCCCATGAGGCCAAGGAGTTGCTTTCGGCAGCGTAGGTCCCAGGTATAAATTGTATTGATCGAGGGTTGCCCCATCAATTGCTGGATCTCTGGAAAGCTCTTTCCTTCCAATTTCCATGTGAACAATTCCCGGCAGCGTTCGCCCAGTTGCGTGATAGCCGTGAGGAGCCGGTCAACTCGCTGTTTCTGATCGAGTTGAACCATGGGATCGTCTCCGGTGTCGGTCAGCGGCATCTCCTCGACTGATTCCTGATTATACTCACCACGTCGCAAGGCCTTGCGATGGGCATCCAGCATCTTGAACCGCAACACCTGAAAGGCCAGGGGGACGAGCTCGACCAATTCAGTCACCTGTGGGTACTTGGCATGCAGAACAGCTAAGACGTCCTGCGTGAGGTCTTCAGCCTGATCCCTTGATAGACGTGATGTTGCAAACGCGAGAATCCTTTCGCGAAGGGTGATTAGTATCTGGTCACGGTCCATCAATGGTCAGCAAGTGAAGTGGTTGTCGAATTCGATAACAGGTCGCCGATCGATCGGAAGCGGAGATTGAGCCCTGCGCAGACTTCAACTTGCCGGTCAAAGCGGTTCTTTGTGCGGATCATGTCCCACAACTTCCTAAAGCCTACACGCCCCCAAGCCGCCATATGGAAGACGGACAGCGGATAATCGGTTCCAAAGAGCAGGCGAGATTGCACTTCTGGATGATGTCTGAGGTGCAGCAACATCTTCAGTCGATGGGGTTGAGTTAGGGCCGAAATGTCGGCATAGAAGTTCGGATAACGCTCGCACAGTTCACGAAAAGTTGGAAGAAACTTTTCATACAGCATCAGCCCATAGCTACAGGCGTGGGCAGCAATGACGGTCACCCCTTCGTCCAGCGCCAGGCGGAGTCGATCGGGGTCTCCCAGGGATTGGTCTTTGCCGATCAAGCTAAATTCATAACCAACATGGCTCAAGAACGGCAGTCTTCGTTGAGCCAATGCGCGATAGAACGCCTTTTATCGCGCATCCGCTGGATTGAAGTGTTGCGCGTTCGGTAAGACTTTGATGAGCACAGCTCCGGCGTCTGCACAGCGGTGCACTTCGTCGATCGCATCCTCGCGTTGCGGATTGATAGATGGGCCGGCTAAAAAGACATCAGGATAGTCTCGAACGGCTTTGAAGACATAGTCGTTACTGACAAGAAAGTCTGTGTGCTGGTGATTGAGGAGACCGGTCTGATCATAGAAGCCATCCATTCCGAGGAGCACGACTTTCTGTACGTACCGTGACGCGCGTAACTCTGTCAGAAGATGGTCGAGGTATTGCTGATTGGTCTCACGTGGATGGGAAGGCGAGAGCTCATGTTTCCATAAAAGAAATCGAAACAGCGGGCTACGAAGCAACTTCGGTGAGATGAAGCATCCATTGTCGCCGTCCGGCAGGGCGGCTAAGTGGACATGGCAGTCGATCAGGGATTTCTGGGCCGTGGTTCGTGAAGCGTCGCTCGTGAAGCGTGGTTCGAAATGAGTCATCGGTTGGTGGGCCACCCTGGTAGCCGCCCTCTTCCCCTGCGAGATCCGCTTCACGTTTCACGCTTCACGTGAAGAGAGTCGTTCCGCCGCGATTCGCTTCACGCCGCGCAGATCCAATTTTCCGGTTCCAAGGACCGGTAGTGCGTCAACCTTCACGAAGTGATGTCGAGAGGGAATGAAGAGATTTGGGAGGCCCATGGCGGACAGTTTTGAGAGGATATCAGGAATGGTGGCGTCGTCCACTGTATGCAGGACGGCCAAGCGCTCTCCTTTTTTCTCGTCGGGCAGACCGGTGACGGCAAACACTTGCACCTCAGCACCGGATGCTTGCTGAAGGGACTCCTCAACCTTGCCGTGGGGAACCATTTCACCGCCGATTTTGGAGAAGCGAGATAATCGGTCGGTGATGGTCAGGAATCCATCGTCATCCAACGCCGCAATATCCCCGGTGATGTACCATCCGTCCCGCATCACTTGAGCGGTTAAGTCTTCTCGACCCAGATACCCGTTCATGACATTCGGCCCTTTCACCAGCAACATGCCCGGTGTGCCTGAAGGCAAGGGGGTGTAACTATCGGGATCCACAATCTGTACGGAGACTCCTGGTAGAGGCTGCCCGACCGTCCCGCGGCGTGAGGCTGGTTGATAATATCCGGCGGCCCGGAAGTCCGGGCAATTAACGGCAATGACGGGTGCGCATTCCGTAACGCCATAGCCTTCGATCGGTCCGACTCCGAACGTATCTTCCACCGCCTGGGCGAGGCGGGCGTGAAGCTTTTCCGCACCGGTGAGGATCACCCGGACCGAGCTGAATTGTTCCGGGGTACAGCGGCGGGAATAGAGTTGTAAAAACGTCGGCGTGGTGACGAGGAAGGTGATGCGATACTTCCTGATCAATTCACCGATGGCCGTCACATCAAGCGGTGACGGATGAAAGATCATCGGGGCGTTGTTGGACATCACGAACCAGAACACCATATAGCCAAAGGAATGGAAGAAGGGGAGAATGCCGAGGACCCGTTCAGCCTGATACAGATGGAGCATCTGCGTCGCACCCTGGCAGTTGGAGTCGACGCTGAAATGAGAGAGCATGACGCCTTTGGGTTCACCGGTGCTGCCGCTGCTGAAGATGATGGTGGCAAGGCTATCGGGCGTCAGCGGTTTGGTTTGTCCACAGACCCGTTCAATGATGCGGCAGGGCGCAAAGAGTGCCAGCAAGGCGGCCTGAAGCTTATGGCCTTTGCTGATCGTTTTCGCGAGGTCCTCCAGCCAGAGGATTGAGGGGCCCTCCGGCAGCTCAAGCTTGGCTTTCTCCACGAACAGGCGGCTCGTCACGATGGTGCGAAGCCCCGCGAGCTGTACCGCAGCTTCCAATCCGGATTTGCCGACCGTGTAATTCAGGTTCACGATGGTTTTCCCGCAGAGGGGAGCAGCGACGTTGATCAATGCCCCGGCGACCGTGGGTGGCAGCAGCACACCAACCCGCTCCTGTCCGTCCCAATAGGGGCGTAGCGTTTTGGCCAGGACGATCGATCCGATCAAGGCTTGCAATGATGAGACATGGGGGCGATTCTGGTCGGCCATGGCCAGGCTGAATGGCGCACGCCTCATCGAGCGAATAAATTCTCGATGGAGTGGACGGCGATGGGGCTTTCTCAGTTGCCACGCTGCTTCACCCAGCTGGCGGATCGTTCCACGCAGTTCATGGGCCGACGTCGTGGACGGGAGAGGAGCTCCAAATGAAACCGTGACGGGGTAGGGCAGCTGTTCAGGCAGTTTCCACAGAAAGCGTCCACGATTGAAGCTGAAGATGCTGCCCCAGACACGGTCGAGGTGAATGGGAATGATCGGAACCGTTCGCCCCTTAACGATCCGTTCAAACCCACGCCGGAACGGCAGGAGTGTCCCGGTTCTGGTGATCTGGCCTTCCGGAAAAATGCAGACGAGGTCACCGTGGTCGAGGGCCGCACCTGCTTCCCGGAGTGCCTTGAGAATGACGCGCAATCCACCATGTGACGAAATAGGAATGACGCCGAGCGCTTTCATGAAGGGTTTGAAGATTGGCTGCTCGGCATATTGGGCGTCGACCACAAACCGCACGGGGCGATCGAGGCTGGCGATCAGGAGCAGACCATCCACAAACGAGACGTGATTGGGAACCAACAGTGCGCCTCCGGATGGCGGCATGTGTGTTTCCCCGATGATGCGGAGGCGATAGAGGGTATGTGTGAGCAGGACGAGGATGAGTCGAAGCAACGTATCGGGTAACAGCCACAGGGCATAGAGCATGCCCGCCAAGGTCATCCCGGCCGTTGTGAGGAAGATGCTGGTGGTTGAGAGACCGGCAGTGGCCAGCCATCCGCCGGACAGTGAGCCGAGGAGGATGCCTGTGAAGACACAGGTGTTGGACATCGAGATCACGGCTCCGCGACGATCGGGCGGCGATTTCCATTGGAGGATGGCATTCAATGACACAAAGATGAATGCGCTGGCGATGCCGAGTGCGCCCAAGAGAAAAAATGTTCCCGAGAGTGGGGGCGCGACAAGACCAAGGAGGAGCAGTGCCAGGAAGACGCCGATGGCGCCTAACGGGATGAGTCCGTACTCCACGCGGTTGCGTGAAATCTTTCCCACCAGGATGGCGCCGATCCCAATGCCGACCGACAAGAGTGTGAGCGGGAGCCCGGACATGGCGTCGGAGAGCCGGAGCACGGCCTTGGCGTAGACGATCACGTTTTGCATAAACAGACTGGCGATCGTCCAGAAAAATATTTCCATAGGGATGGCCATCTGCAACATGCGTTCGGTGCGAATGGCCGCCCACGCACCACGAACCGTGGCGCCGATACCACCATCGGTTCTGGCCGGTAACACGGGTGGGATGGAGAATGCCGTAATGAGACCGACGATCGACAATCCAGTCAGCACGAGCGGAGCCAGCCAGCTGTGAGATCCAGCCATCTGTAACAAGAAGCCTCCGGCGGCCGTTCCCGTCAGGATTGCGGCAAAGGTCCATAGCTCAAGGAGGCCGTTGCCGGCAGCGAGTCGCTCATGTGGAACCAATTCCGGAAGAATCCCATATTTCGACGGGCTGAAGAGTGCACTGTGGACACCCATCCCACAAAGGACGATCAATGGAAGCATGCCGCCGGCGGGATTCATCCAGAGTGCCAGAGTGCCGGCTGCCATCAGGAGCACTTCGACAACTTTGATGACGATGATGACCGTTCGCTTACTGATACGATCGGCGAAGGTGCCGCCGACCAGCGAGAGGAGCACCAGCGGCAGCGTGAAGATGACAAAAGCAGTGGCGGTTTGGGTTTGAGCGACGGTTTCCAGCTCAGGCCCTGGAGCCATCCCTGCGGTCGCCTGCCGAATGGCCAGCAAGGCCACCATCAGTTTCCAGGCGTTGTCATTGAAGGCCCCGCAAAACTGTGCGATCAGGAGGCCACGTAGGGTATGGGAAACTGGTTGTTGGTCAGGACCGGCCACGATGCTCATTCGTGCAGCCTATTGTGCCCGATTGTGAGGGGATGGGGAAATAGGTAACCCTTCCAGTTCCATGATTCGTAACGCATTCGTTGTTGGGCAGGGTCCTGGTCGCAGTTGGTAGTCGAACGTGAGGGTCCCGTCCGACACGGTTTCTTGGAAGTGGGCGTTTCGTAATCGTGGGATGACCTGCTCCAGGTCCGACAACTCCAAGTCATGTGTGCTGACAAGGCCAAATCCGTGCCCCTTGGAGAGGGCGGTGATATAGGCTTGGCTGCCGATGAGCCGTTCCCGGTTGTTGGTGCCTTTAAAGATCTCGTCGATCAGAAAAAGCACGGGAGGCACGGTCCGATCCTTGGTGGCGTCGAGGATCGTTTTGAGTCGTTTCACTTCAGCGTAGAAGAACGAGAGTCCAGCATCGAGCGAATCGTCGACACGGATGCAACATGCCAATCGGCTCCAGGTCCATTCAAATGAGTCGGCGCAAACAGGGGCACCGGTTTGTGCGAGACAGAGGTTGATGCCGATCGTTCGTAAGAATGTGCTCTTGCCGGACATGTTTGAGCCGGTGATCAGGTAGATCGAGCCGAGCTCAGCGAGCTGCACATCGTTTGAGATGCGCGTCCGTGGAGACAGTAAAGGGTGTGCAAGTCGGTTCGCGCGGAGGGTCGGGGGAAGCGTGTCTTGTCCGTGGTTGACAGTGAGCGGAGTCGGCCAAGTGTAGTCAGGATGGAGATAGGCAAAGGTCGCGAGCGCTGACGCGGCCTCGACTTCCGCCAGGGCGTCGAGCCATTGCGGGAGTGCTTGTTGAATCCGGTCTTGTATCTGAATAAGTCGGTGTAAGAACCAGAGGTCCCATGGACCGATCGCATTGATCGTCAGATGGACGAGGGGATGGGCTTTAATGCTGATGGCGTGCAGTGTACGGGCGGCCTCCCTGAGCTGCTGTATAGGACTGACATGGCCGATCAGAGTGGCCCAGGTTGACGCCAGAGTTGTCTCTCGGCGCGCCGCATACCGTTCGATTAAGCCAAGGACCGTGGCCAGACGCTCGGTTTCATGATGCAGGCCGACCGCATGTTCCAACAGCTCTTCTCCCTGATCAGTCATAAAGTAGATCAACACGTAGGCGGCAAACGAAAACATCCAGTAGCCGGGGAGCAGTCCGAACAGCGTGGCGAAGCCCAGTCCGAGCGTCGTCAGGGCAAGGAGCCCCTGGACGACAAGGATACTGTTCAGATGGGGGAGGCCAAGCCGGTGTTCGATGACCGCCGCCAACCGTTTGCCGTTGATTTCCTGGTCACCTGTGAGTTTGGCATCGAGTGTGAGCCGGTCACGCAATAAGGGACGGGACGTCAGCTCCCTGACGAGCGCTTGCCTGGTATGCCACTGCTCGGGGGACGGAGGCTGGTTGAGGAGCCAGCTGTGCAACCGTTCTCGGCCCTGGTCAGAGATGGTGGTGTCGAGCAGATGGGTCAGAGAATGGGGGCCAACGAGGTCGAGATCTGCCGCGTAGGGGTGAGAGCTCGGCCCGTCAGTTGCTTGTTTCGGGATGTTTCCCCAATCCAACGCCATGCGGGCAAGATGTGTCCGTTTAATCTGCTTCCACTGGCGGAGCCGATGAATCTGGGCCTCCACCTTGTTATGATAGGCCGCCACGGCGATAAAGATCGCCAGGAAGAGGGCGAGCGAGAGGTTGCCGCTCTGGTACCAGTTGAGTTTATAAAGAGTAACGGTACAGATCAGGCCGACCAGGAAAGTCGCGAGCCGCCACCTGGTGAAGAGGGCGCTGGTCTTCGTGCCTTGAGCAATCAAGTGATCTGTGCGCTTGATGATGGTCTCAATCTGGAGGGTGCGTGGACGTACCATAACAGGCGACCTTACTGGAACGGGTGGGGGACGTCAAATCGTGAAGCGTATCCCGTGAAGCGTGACAACCCAGATACACCATAGAGACGAAACACGATCCATTGTTGACCATGCCGAATGATTGGGTAGATGTGTGCATTCATGGTGCTCTCGATTCCGGCGAATTGCTGAGCCGCCTGGACGATGCAGAGGTGCAGGGAGCCTGGGAAGATGAAGGGAAGGTCCATCTCTATTGGGCGGAAGCCCAGTGGACTGAGGCTCGGCTTTCAGCGCTCCGTGCGGCTCTTGCCGATGTGACGGAAGCATGTCAGGAGCAATTGCTGTCCGTGACGCGTGTGCCGGCTCAAGATTGGAACGAAGCCTGGGCTCGTTCGGTTAAGCCGCTGCGCATCGGTAGAGTCGTCATTCGTCCCAGTTGGGAGCCGGTGACGCTTGGTCCTCGCGATCTCGAAATCATCTTGGATCCCAAGCAGGCCTTCGGTACGGGACACCATGCGACGACACGCATGCTGTTGGAGTGGTTGCAAGAGGATATCCGAGGAGGAGAACAGATCGTAGATGTCGGAGCAGGAAGCGCCATTTTGGCCATGGCCGCCGTCAAGCTCGGTGCGGCCTCGGCAGTTGGCGTCGAAATCGATCCCATTGCCGCAGACTGTGCGAAGGAGTATGTCGAGCTGAATCAGCTGACGGATAGGATCGACATCGTGACGGGCACGTTGGCTGACCTGCCACAGGAGAACCAGAGGCCTATCGATCTGGTGCTGGCGAATCTTGATCGGCAAACTGTCTTAAGCCTTGCGGAGGACTTGGCATCCGTTGCGTGTGGAGGGGCGAGGCTTCTAGTTTCCGGCATTCTTGTTGAGCAAGAATCTGAGATCGTCGAGCGCTTTTCTCACTTAGGTCTAGTCTGTGCTGACCGGCGGGATGATGAGGGGTGGGTGGTGATGCAGTTCTTGAAACCAGAATCCTGTGATGGAGAGGTCTGACGATGTCGACCGGACCACCGTATCCACATGTGCATCAGATCAACATTTCCGATGGAGGTGTGCCGAAACTTCCAGTTTTGGAAGCCAAGGTGAGCGAACAGGGTCTGGATGGCGATCGGCAACGCAATCTCAAGTTTCACGGCGGTCCAGACCGTGCCGTCTGTTTGTATTCGCGTGAGCTGATTGAACGGCTTCAGGATGATGGGCATCCCATCGATTCAGGATCCACGGGAGAAAATCTGACCTTGTCTGGCTTGGATTGGGACCAGGTGCGGCCCGGCGTCCGGTTAACCATTGGCCCAGAGGTCCAGCTTGAGGTGACGAGCTATACCACGCCCTGCAGCCACAATGGGCGGTGGTTCCGTGACGAGGACTTCTCGCGCATTTCTCAGAAGCTCAACCCTGGTTGGAGTCGGGTCTATGCGAAGGTGCTGCGGGGCGGAATTGTGAGGCCGGGAGACGTCGTAGAAATAAAGAGCGAATAGCCGATGGCCTAGAGCATGCGGCAGTAAAAGCAAACTTCGCATGCCTGCTGCTTATGTCATAAGCCATTCGCCGTAGGCCATATGCTTTCGGAGGTGTGGAGTGGATCGCATACCTGAACCAGAACTGATGGATGACCCCAAGCAGGCTGAGGCCTACGCGCGAGCAGATTTCGAGGCAGAGAATCAAGGGTTCATTGAGCGGTTTAAAGAATACTTTCCAGAGTTTTCTCAAGGGACGGTACTGGATCTTGGCTGTGGTCCCGGCGATATTTGCATCCGGTTCGCCAAGTTCTACCAGGCCTGCCAGGTCATCGGCATCGATGCTTCTGCTCCGATGATTCGGCTGGGAGAGCAGGCGGTAAAGGAAGCGGGCTTATCCGATCGCATCACGCTGCGCTGTGAGCGGTATGAAGAGGTTGCTGGAGCAAGAATCGCCGATGCCGTGATCTCGAACAGCCTGTTGCATCATCTGCCGAACCCGTTACAGTTCTGGCAGAAGATTCGCCAACTCGTGAAGCCTGGAGCGCCGGTGTTGGTCATGGACCTGCTTCGTCCGGACTCACCTGAAGCAGCCCAGGCCATTGTCGATCAATACGCCGCCAACGAGCTGGACATCTTACGCCGTGATTTCTACAATTCCCTGCTGGCGGCTTTCACAGAAGATGAAATTGGATCGCAGCTCGCTCGCATGAACCTCACCAGACTATTGATCGATGTGCCGGATGACCGGCACTGGGTGGTGGGAGGGTTGATCTACTGAGGGATGTATGTGGAAAAATATTGGTCGAAATAGTGTCATAAGAAGATTGCTGAATGACTGTGCGTTAGCAGTTTTGGTCTTCTTGACTGCGGTCATTTCAGTTGCTTGCGGTGAGCGCGAGAATATTCTCGTGATCGAACAACCAACCGAAGTGTATGCCATTACACAAGTTTCTTCTGCTCCTGACCCGAGCATGAATGTTCAGCCAGGGAAAATTATTGCGACGCTCAAGGCGGGAGAGACGGCCAAGGCGATTGGCGTCTATCATGGCCAGGATCATGACGGTTTCAAGGTGAAGCTGACTGACGGGACCGAGGGGATCATCATCGTGGGTGATACCTTTACAGTCACGTCCCGGTGAGTTGTGTGCATTCTACGAAGTTCAGATACCTCGTTTTTGTTCGTTTCTAGCCTCTTGTGCCAGCCTACCCACATCGATTACTGTCACGGTCCATGGAAGAAGAGCCAATAGAATCGTCGGCTCCGGATGACGCATCCGAGAAGATCGTCATTTACTGGGAGCGGGAATACTCCACCGCGTTTCCACCGGAACGGCTGAGGTTGGATTTTCATCCGCATCGGCCCATGTTGAGCAATATGACACTGGAGGAACAGCGGGCACTTGCCGCGAGCGGATATAAAGTGTTGCCGGATGACTGCGGACCGGTCCGGACGGTCGGCAACTATGGCTGGCTGATTCGCTGTCCGGTCGACGTGAAACTGCGGCGCACGACGTCAGGAGTGCAGTGGCAGTCGCCGCCGATTCTTCCGGAAGAGCGGTTACTGGGGTACAAGAGCTTTACTGGGATGTATGTCGATTTGATTCTGAACAGCGGCTATCCCAAGCTCTGTTGCGGAGTTCGCCTCTACTACCCCAAGCATGTCGGCTTGATGATGAAGGATCTGCCCAACCATTTCTATCACTGTCCAGACCGGACATTTTCTATTTGGGAAGGGATCAAGACGCAGGAGTATAAGCGCACGCCGAACCAGTATCCCTGGTTGTCCGACTATGAAGCCTTCACAGCGAATTTTTTGTTACAGTTGCACAAACCGACGACCATCAAGCGCGGTGATCCCATCGGGATAATCTTACCGGTTCTCCTCCCGAAGCAGTTCACACTCCAAGAAATTCAGCACCCCTGAAGGGGGAAGTGCCCAACAGCCGTGAAGCGTCGTACGTGAAGCGTATTTCGTTTTCGAATTCGGACGCTTCACACTTCACGGTGTGCGTTTCATGTTTCAGGTCTAACGTTTCAAGTTATGCAGAAGTCGAAATCTGCATTCCTGAAACCCGAAACGTGAAACTTTCCTGTGAAACCGTTGGCTGCGACGCCGTGGGCTACTGCAGTGCATCTGGTGGGGTCTTGAGGAATTTGGCGAAACGATTCTTGTCGATCGCCTTGTCATAGGCTTCTTCGGGGGCGATCCATTTCTTAGTGAGGAGATCCTGAATGGCATCATCCAGCGTCTGCATGCCGATGTTTTTGCCGGTCTGCATCTGAGACGCGATCTGAAAGGTTTTTGCGTCCCGGATGAGATTACCGACGGCCGGGGTGCACACCAAAATCTCCAGGGCCGCACAGCGACCCTTTTGATCGATCCGCTTGAAGAGGTTCTGTGCGACGATGACGCGCAGGGCTGTGGATAGGGTGTTCCGAATCTGTGGCTGTTCCGAAGCCGGGAAAACTTCGATGATGCGGTCCACGGTCTTGGCGGCGTTCTCGGTATGCAGTGTGCCAAATACCAAGTGTCCGGTTGCTGCTGCCTCGACGGCCAAGGCGATCGTCTCGAGGTCCCGCATTTCTCCGACGAGAATGATATCCGGATCCTCCCGGAGAGCTCCCCGCAACGCAGATCCGAAGGTGACGGTGTGTAGGCCAACTTCACGGTGGTTGACGATGCAGTTTTTGCTCTGGTGGACGAACTCGATCGGGTCCTCGACGGTGAGAATATGATCTTTCCTGTGGCGGTTCGCATAATCAACCATGGCTGCGAGCGTCGTGGACTTTCCGCTGCCGGTTGGGCCGGTGACGAGTACCAACCCTTTGCGCAACATGGCTGCGCGCGTCAAGACAGGCGGCAGCGCGAGGTCTTCGGCGGAGACGATGGTCGTCGGAATCTTCCGAAACACCGCCCCAATGCCGTGCTTGTGGTTGAAAAAGTTGGAGCGGAAGCGAGCAACTCCAGGAATCTCATAGCCGAAGTCCACGTCACCCGTCGATTCAAAGACTTCCTTCTTCGGCCCCGGAGTGATCTCATAGAGAAGTTCATGGAGGCCTTGGTTATCGAGGATTGCGTTCCCGGGCAGACGCTCGAGTTCACCGTGGATGCGAAAGGCGGGGGCTTGCCCTGCAATCAGGTGCAGGTCCGAGGCCCCGTGTTCAATCATCATGCGGAAGAGCTCATCTATCTTGGGCATCGTGTTCAGCCTCCTCTGTCCTTCCCGTTGTAGTATACGGATTCTTGATGTATCGACAAATGAAACTCGGATCTTGGACAGACTCCCAGTTCGCAGTATTCATGCGTGCGTGTGCGACGCTATTCGTCGCCGTGAGCCTGCCGAATGGTGAAACGTGAAGTGTCAAAGGCTGTGAAGCGTCCGGATCCGGAAACGAAATACGTTTCACGCTTCACGAGAAACGCAAGCTCCTCACGAGCGGTCCTGGATAGTTCGGGCTGACCTATGCCTATGGGGCGTCGGTGTTGGCTGATTCTTGCGGTTCCGGCGGAGGTAGCATCTCTGCTTCAGGTGGGGCGTTATCGGGATTGTAGGATTGAGGGGGTGGTGGAAAATCAATCTGTGCTGAATTGGTTAGATCCACTGGGGAGACCTCTGCAACGGGTGAGGCAGGTGCCGCCGGTCTCTTCACAACTTTTCGTTGAACGGACTGCGAAGATGTCGATTGCACAGGGGAAGAGGACTGGAGTTGAGGAGCGGGTGCAGCAGAGGCTGGTTGAATCTGTGGACGATGGATCAGACTGTGCCGACCACGCACGCTGTGGGCTGCTTCCGTGGCCTGCCACGGGATTAGCACGGCCAGTACCAGTAAGAGGCTGAGCGTTGCTGTTTTTGGAACGTCAATCATGTTGAAGCATTCCCTTCCAGATGGCTGCGAACTAGTATAGAAGCCATGGGGTTATGCAACCCGTATGCTAGCGGCGTGCAAAGAGCTGAACTGAGTAGGCCGGGCCAAAGCCCTGCGTTATGGTTTGTTTGTGTCAGATAGTGACGATAATGGGTGCGGCCAGGTCACCAGCTTGTACGAATTGCCACCGTGGGAGTGAACCAATTGGTACAAGGGGCCATCGGATCAGGGGTTTCATGTTTCAGGTTCAATGTTTCAAGTTATACGGAAGCCGGAACATCAAATCTGCACCGTGAAACGGTTATGGTTGGAAACCTGAGGTGAGAGGCATGTGCCTCATCCCTCAAACCGCGGACATCCATCGATGACTGCAGCAGAAGTGCTCATGAATAATGCGGGCTAGGTTGCAGATTCACTCCTGTGACGCCGCACGTCCCGCAGTAGTCGCTCGACGATCAGCCGCATGAAAAAGAAGCCGAGCTTTGGATTCTGGTAATACAGGTGATACATCATCTCATCGGTCATCTTGTAAAGCTCGCAGTCAGTCTCACAGACCACGGTCATGGTGCGCACCTTCTCACCTGAGAAGAGTCCGATCTCACCGATCAACTCGCCGGCCTCGATGGAGTGGTTGACTTCCTGCAGTTTGAGTCGTCCCGCGGCCACGTAGACAATTTCGTGAGCCTTGTCCCCTTTTCTGAAAAGCACGTCCCCGGCGTGGTGTTTCTTGAGATGCATGTGCGGCAAGAGCCATTCCGAAATGGGCGATTCCACGGTGGCCTGTTCAATTTGTTTTGTCAGCCGGAGGATTTCACTCAGCCGTTTGGCATTCACCGGTAGCAGGATCGCGTTCAAGATGTTTTCCGGCATCCCAATCAACTCCATGATGTCGAAATGCGCGTGCAGGAGACCGAAGAGCAGGAATAAGACATTGCTGGCCAAGGCCAGGACCCGCAGAGACACCATGTCTTTCTGATAGTGACTGGCAAGATAAAACGCACCGCCGAGAAAACCGATGGCTGTGGTGATGTCAAAGTGCATGGAGCGGGATATTTCTAGCCTGCATTATTCGTGATGATTTGCCGAAAAACTGCTTGGGCCGCGCATCTCGTGAAGCGACGCGGCCAAGGATTTCGAGTTTCATATTTTAGGTTTGAGGTTTTTGGTTCCCGCATAACCTGAAACATGAAACATGAAGCATGAAACTCCGGACCAAAGGAGCCAGCGTGGCCCATGATAGCGCCGGTGATGGGAAAAGAAAATCAGACCCGTCAAGGAGTATCGATTGACGGTTCTGATATTGGTAAGGACTCACCATCAGAAGGAGTGTGAGGGCGCTGGTGGATTCGAGAATATCATGTAGATCTATCACCTTCCGGGACCTCGCACACGCGGAACTTTGGCGTTTGATTTTGAGAAAGGTTCTAGTCATACTCCACGGGAAATTCCCCTCCGCGGGCTCTATATAGAGCTTTATATATAAGGTTTATATGATAAACGATCAGCCTCAGAACAGCACCATACGGCGTGTCATGGTCGGCACCGACCGCTCTAAGACAGCGGAGCAAGCTGTTCGCTGGGCGGCTCAATTCGCCGAGCGCTATGGCGCAGATCTGTTCGTGGTTCAGGTCATCCTGCCGCAACATCCATCCACCGCAGAATTCAGTACGGCGGAGCACACGCAAGCGGCGGCCGCGAAGCATGAACTGGCAGATTTCGTACAGCAGCTGGTTGGGGAGCGAGGACATGCGCTCGTCGTTATGGATGATGATCCGGCGTTGGCCATCGTCCGCGCCGCTGAGGAAGAAACCATCGATGTCTTGGTGGTGGGGAATTCGGGTATGGCCGGGAGAAAAGAATTTTTGCTCGGCAACGTCCCGAACCGCATCAGTCATAATTCCCGTTGTACCGTGATCATTGTGAATACGCAGTTGCTCGCCGAGGGGTACCAGGCAGAAGCCGCGCCAGTCATGTCTTCTCAGGCCGAATCTTCCGTGTCTGAGCCGCACATGGGAGCTCGAGCGGTCAAAATCGCCACCGTGATGGCAAAACATGGCGTACAAGAACTCTTGAGCCAACCTGCTCCATCGGATGTTGCGACACGTCGTCAGCAAGCCAAGCGTCTCCGTGCGGCGCTGGAGGAGCTGGGTCCCACCTTCTCGAAACTGGGGCAGGTGTTGTCGACTCGTCCGGATCTTCTTCCGGTGGAATACATCGAAGAACTCGCGATGTTGCAGAGTCACGTTCCTCCGATGTCTGAGGACGAAGTCGTTCGAGTGGCCGAACAGGAATTGCGGGTGCCGTGGGAGGATGTGTTCGAGTCGATTGATCCGAAACCGCTCGCTGCCGGGACCATCGCACAAGTGCATCGGGCCACACTCGAAACGGGCGACCGGGTGGTCGTCAAGATTCAGCGGCCCACGGCACGAGCGGAAATTGAGCAGGATCTGGCGCTTCTGGAGGTCTTTGCCGAGAAAGTCGGCAAGCGTCCTGCGCTCAACCAAGTGGTGAATATGGAGGCCGTGTTTAAACACCTCTCCACATCACTTCAACGCGAACTCGATTTCCGTCAGGAAATCGAAAACATCGGTCGGATGCAGAAGGTGCTCGCGGACTATGATCGATTGGCGGTCCCTTCCGTGTACCGGGAGCTGTCAACCGGCCGATTGTTGGTGATGGAAGAAATTCAGGGGGGAAAGATTGCTCAGGCACAGGACGGTCCGGAACGCGTCGAGGCCGCCCGTCAGCTCTTGGAAAGCTTCTACAGACAAATCATTGTCGAAGGTTTCTTCCATGCCGATCCTCACCCCGGCAATCTCATGTGGTGGAAAGACCGTATCTACCTCCTGGATTTCGGCATGGTCGGGGCGGTGGATGCCAATGTGCGCGAGCACCTCCTGTTATTGCTGATGGCTTTGTGGAAAGAAGATACGGTGTTCCTGAGCGACGTCATCCTCATGATGGCCGGGTCGCTCGATCGTAGCGATCTGGATGTGCCTCGGTTTCAGAATGACATCGGCGAGATGATCTCAAAATACCGTACTGCGGCTCTGGGCGATATGCAGATCGGACCAATCCTCCAGGAAATGAGCGCGATCGGGGTTCGACATGGAGTTCCACTGCCGGCGTCATTGACCCTTGCGGCCAAGGCTCTTGCGCAGGTCCAACTCGTGACCGCGCAGCTTGATCCCAAACTCGATCCGTACGATGTGGCGGGCAAGTTTTTGATGCGATTGATGCTGAAACGGCTGGGTGCTACCCTGGATCCTAGGGCGTTGGTGTATCAGTCACAGAAGCTGAAAGTACGAGCGGAACGGGTCGTCGAAGCAATCGAACACCTCATCGGTGCCCGCCCAGGCCAGAAGCTGGTCGTCAATTTCAAGGCGAATACACTGGAGGATACGGTTCGCCGTACAGGTCGGCGTCTCGCAGTGGGGTTGACTGCTGCCGCAAGTATCCTCGCCAGCGGGCTCACGGCGACTTCAGCAACAGCCGCAGCTTGGGTCTCAGTCTCGTTCGGGATCGTTGCCGGACTGCTGATTATTGGATTGATTCTGGATTTAGTGCGCGGGCGTTAGACTCGAGTGGTTCGATGAACCGTTCGTCAACATCACGGTTTTGATCCACCGCTCTTGACTGAACGGAGGATCATTTTCTCAAGCAGGTAGGCAAATACAGACATTCCGATGGATATCAGCCGAAATTCCAACTTACCTGCAAGAGAACGGGGTCTTGCCGTTATGCCCATCGTGGGGGCATTATCAAGCAATGTGGCATTGCCTGCAAGAGGAATTGATCCGTAGCTAATCCTCCAGCTTCCATCATCCGGCCTCTCCATCCAGGATGAATCGAATAGGATACAGAATCTAATAAGATACAGGTGGTATCCAGGTGGACTCACTTCGGTGAGGTAGCATGATTCACTCAACAGGTCACTTCTCCAGCTTTAGACAGCCTAAGCTACTGATAAGTAATCCATTCGAAGATGGATCCCGCATGAGATCTGTGCTGGAGCGGCGATCCGGGAATAAATTATGCTTCCTGTAACTAGGGATCTGGACAACCCCCGATCTTGTGTCAGTGAGGCGCTGCGTGACTCCATGCAGAAGGTGTGGATTTACTCAGAAGATGCGCGTATATAGAGTATCCAAATATGTATACGCTCTTATAAGCAGGTGACGAGAACGAGAGGCGTCACTCAGAGACGATGGGCCCCCGGGAGCAATCCCTTACTGGCAAAGGTACGTATTTGAGTGGCAAGGCCATATTGTGTTGGCTCTGCGGGAGCAGAGAAAGGAGCGATCATCATGAGACGCTTCACGATCATAGTTGGCGCGGCGATGGGGCTTATATTCCCATTCCCCTGGGGTTCCATAGCGGCAGAGGGACAAGGAAAGTCCGTTCAAGCAACAGCATCTCAAGCGAAGTCCGATCCTACGACGAAACCCATCATGTACATTCCTCCAAGGAAAGGAGCTCCGGCTGCCGGGCTCAGGAGGGGCGGGGGAACGCGCGGGACGAACAAGAGTCTCCCGATGATCAGCCTCTTGGCCCCTGACCATGTCGGGTTCACGCTTCAGGAACAGCCGGTCTTGTTTTGGTTCACCCCGACCAACCACAATCTCGTCTATGAATTCACCCTCATCGCCGACAACGCCGATGCCCCGGTCGTAGAAACGAAACTTCCAAGTCCGGCCAGAGGCGGGGTGCAGCAGATCCGGCTTGCCGACTACAAGGCGAAATTAGTCCCTGGAGAGCGGTATCACTGGTCGGTGTCGCTGGTCATGGATCCCGACGAGCCGTCCGCCAATGTTGTGGCCAAGGGAGCCATAGAACGGGTCACTCGTGAGAAACTCGAACAGCCCTTGTCGGGTGATATCACCCAAGCGGATGCTCCAAGGCGCTATGCCGAAGCAGGAGTCTGGTACGATGCGCTCCTGGCAATTTCCGATTTGATGCAGGCCAATCCGGCTGATATGGACTTGCCTCAGCAGCAGATAGTCTTGCTTGAACAGGGGGGACTGGCAGAGGTTGCCTCGAGTATCCAGCACATGCGCAAACCGTGAGAATTGTCATTACTCGTGAAGCGTCGTACGTGAAGCGTGAAACGATTGGGGCGGGACGTGTGAGGTTGGACGTCGGAAGCAGGCATCTCACATCTCCAACTTCTGGCCTCTAACTCCCCAAGGTGCGACGCTCCATGTCCGGCGGGACGACACGGAATGCCGACAGGGCCTGAGCTTTTCCTTTCAACGCCACTTCGCCGATTCCTTCCAATTGAAAGCGGTTGTCGAGCAGCTGAGCCGTGACCTCGCTGATCAGGATCCGGCAGGGGCGACGGCCCTGCGGTTCCACAATGGTTCCCCTGCCGAAATTTTCTAAATGAGCAGCGGTGTTGACCGTATCACCGATGGTGGTGTACTTCATGCGTTGCGCGCTCCCTAAACATCCGGCGACCAACGGTCCTGTATGGATGCCGATCCGCATGCCCACCGTGGGAAGGCCCTTCCGGACATGCGCCTCATTCAATGTGAGCATGGCCTGTTCCATCGCCAACGCACAGGTCACCGCGTTGATGGCATCTCTCGCCACCTCCTCGTTCGTCTCGCGTTTGAGCGGGACGCCGAAGTCGGCTTTGATGGCGTCACCGGCATAGTCATCGATCACACCGCCGTGGTTGATGATGACCTGCGTCATGGCATCCAGGTAGGCATTGAGCCAGCTCATCAAGTCCTTGGGGGACATCGTTTCCGAGACGCTGGTAAACCCTTTGAAGTCTGAAAATAACACGGTGGCCGTGAGCTCATGAGGTTGCGGGAGTCCACCTTCGAGTACTTGGTCCCGTTCCTGCCAGATCTTATCGGCCACCTCGCGCGAGACGTGTTGTGAAAAGAGTTGCATCAGCACGGTCCGGTCCTTTTGTTCACGGGCCAGCGTCGAGGCCACGCCGACGGCGACGGCGAGAAACCAGGTGAAGGCAGGCGGGATTTCCGGCACCCACCAGCCCGAGAAGAAGAACAGCACGGCCGACAGGGTAATCAGCAGAAGGCCCGCGAGCGTCATGAGAGAAAAACGCCAGATGGATCTTGTCCACCCTCCGAGCATTCCCCCCAGCATTCCCCAGACCAGTGTCCAGACAATCTCTTCGCGTTCGCTCATCACACGGATGGGGCGCCGGTCGTCGATGGCGGCGGCAAGCAGTTGCTCCGTGATGATGCCGTGCAGGAAGACACCGGGGAATTGGTCACGGCCCTGTGTTCCATAGGGGACCGGGATCTGGAACACATCAGGCACGCTCTCCGCCGTCACACCGATCATGACGATGCGGTCGGCCAGAGCGCGTTTGTCGATCCGCCCCTCCAGCAGGTCCGTCAGCGAAAATGTTTCGAGCGCCTGGCTTGCCGCGCCGAAGTCCAGGAGGATCTGGTAGCCTGCATCATCCGCATTCACATATCCTCCGTCCGAGGCGGCGAACGGCTGCAGGGTCGTTCGTCCCAGGCGAATCCATTCCGGCACAACCGGATCCTGTTCCGGCGCGATACCGTCCTGGGCCAGATACAGTGTGGCCAGTTTGAGCGCAAAGGCGGTCGCTACCTCATCGCCGTCATCTTGAAAGAGCAGCGCTCGGCGGATCAGTCCGTCGGGATCAACGAGAATATCGTTGAACCCCACTTGCTGACTGCCTTGCAGCACCGCCGGAGGCGGGATGCGGGCCACCGTTTCGCCACCCAGCTGGGAGATCATGATGATTCGGGGATGTTTGGGGAGCAGTGCGATCAGTTCTTTATGCCCGGGTGGCACTTCGATATCGCGATAGAAGTCCACCCCGATGGCTCGTGGCTGGTAGCTGAGCAGGAGACGGAGAGCTTGCACGAGGGTTTTATCCGTAATCGGCCACCGTCCCTGTCGGCGAATGTCTTTCTCGGAGATCGTGATGTAGGCGATGCGCGGCGCACTGAGGGTCACTGCCGGCCGTGAGCGGAGCAGCCAATCGTAGGTATTGAGTTCCAGTTGTTGGAGGAGGCCGGTGCTGCGGATCCCAATGATGACCAACCCGCACAACAGGCCGGTCACCAGCCGTATCGCAACCGATGTATAGACGGAGTTCAGGATGCCGCGCATGGGATGACAGCGATCAGTTCAAACCCGGCACACACCCTCATCACACAAGGTGCCGGAGCGCCGTAGTGTAGCCTAATACCGCACATTATTCATGACGATTCGTTACCCTTCGACTTACTCAGGGTCCCGAGGGCAATCGAGGGACGAAAATCGCCTAGGCGCGTATCTGGTGAAGCGTGAAACGGATACGGCTGGAGGCTTGAGGTTGGAAGTTGGAGGCAAACGTCTCAGCCCTCCAACCGCTGACCTCCAACGCCCCAAGGTGCGACGCTTCACGCGCTACCAGGATGATCAAAAAGGCTGTCCAGCAAGGCCGCGAGAACGATGTTGGCGGGCTTTTTCAGCATCCTGCTACAGCCAGTTGTTCAGCAGGAGGAACGGCGCCCAATAGATGGGGTGCTGGAAATCCGGATTCTCCATCAATGTCAGCTGCGCTTGTCTGAGGGCCTGCGCCTTTGAGAGCGAGGAGTTTTTTAACTGCCGATAAAATTCCACGACCAACGCCGAGGACGCTTCGTCGTTGACGAACCACAGTGTCGCGAGGGCGCTGCGGGCGCCGGCTTTGATCGCAATCCCCGCGAGGCCGAGCGCCGCGCGGTCGTCGCCGGCGGCCGTTTGGCAGGCGCTGAGACTCAGCAGTTCGAGCGGTTGGTCCCGGAACCGGGACAGTCCCACGATTTGACTCAGCCGATCCATCGTCAGTTTTTCATCAAACGCCAACAGAAAGCTGTTTTTGACGTCCCGCTCGAATTTGCCGTGTGACGCGATATGCAAGATCGTGGCGGGCTTGGTCTTCATCTCCTGTTCAAACGCCAGCACGCGGAACTCTTCATTCAAGAGGCGATGGGTCTTGTAGAGGCCGCCGATCGGCTCCAGTTCGCCCGCCGTGTTCGGGAGCGGGGAGAACCCTTGCACGCCTTCCGTGAGACCGGCAGAGAGTACCTCAATCCGCTCGCGGCCGAGCGGCTTGGGATCGGTCAGGTTCAACCCCGGCGTCGTGGCCAACGCATATTTGGCGATGAGAAACTGTTTGCCGTCGTGCAAAGCGGAGAAGGGAATCGTGCGGAGCGGCCCGTCCGGCACGACCACCAGGGTGTTGATATCGAATTTCGAGAATTCCGGTTCGAGGGGACGTAGTAGGAGATCGTAGAGGCGCTGGCCTTTTCGGAGATATTCGCGGGTTGTTTCCTTTTGCAGGGCTCGCCGGAAGGCCATGACTTCTTCCTTGAGGTCCTCTTGCTTGATGGCGACCGTGACACGGTGCATGCCGTCGGGCAGATTGACCAGCAGTTCCGTCCGGTCCGGCAAGATGATGGGATAGAGGATAGCCGCCTGTCGCGAGACATCCTCGAGCTTTGTTGGACGGTGCTGGAAGGCGTCGACACACTCGTCCGCAAAATAATCGCGCAGCTCGGCGGTCTTGAACAACTCGATGGCCTCGCGCGCGTTGATCAGATACGGCTGAGCTTCCGTGCGTGACGCGGTGGCACTGGATCGCCGGAGTAGCAGGTCTGCCAGTTCGAAATACAGACGGCCGCTGGCCTCCCTGAATGACACACCAGCCAGGGCGGTGCCCGCGGCCATTTCAGGGCGCAAGGTCTGCACGAGCTCGGCGGCTCGTTGGTAGGAGAGGATCGCCTGATCGATCTTGTCCTGAGCCTTGAGAACACGGCCCAGTTGCCACTCCCATTGATACAAGGATTCTGGGGCATGCACCTGTTGGGCATAGTTGATGGCCAGTCTGGTGAGCAGCAGGGTTTCATCATAGCGCCGGTCCAGTTCGTACAAATGGCCGCGATGACCCAAGGCATAGGAGGCGGCGCGCACGTCGCCGACCGAGGTCGCCACGTGACCGGCTGCTTCGAGCACCTCGGCCGCCTGCAGATGCAATCGGCGTCCTGTATCCGGGAGGTGGGCTTGAAGCTGTCCGAATCCCAACCCAATGGAAATCAGGTCGTAGGCCTTGTCATGGGAGTCAGGGAGACCATGGACCAGCTTCAGCGCCTCATCGAACAAGGTTTGAGCCTCTCCCCAGGCTCCCAGCCGCAGGGCGACCTTGCCGCCGTTGATAGTCGACGTGGCGAGCAGGGCGTCGGCCTGTGCGGATGCCGCGAGGCGTCTAGCCTCCGCATACGAGGCTGACGCTTCCTGGTCCTGTTTGAGCGCGCTCTGGACGGACGCAACTGAATGGAGGATCGAGGCGACGCGGCGCAAGTCACCCGCGTCATGCGCAAGTGGTTTGGCCTGGTGCAGGGCCTCCAATGCGGCATCCGGACGTCCCCCTGCAAGATAGGCCTGACCCAGCGATTCCACGGCCGCAGCTTGGCGTGCTCGGTCTTTGGTCCCTTGGGCGAGCACGACGGCCACATCGAGAACCTGTGCGGCACGGGTATGAAATCCAAGCGAGACATAA
The DNA here is from genome assembly GCA_019636945.1 of Nitrospira sp. Taxonomy (GTDB): domain Bacteria; phylum Nitrospirota; class Nitrospiria; order Nitrospirales; family Nitrospiraceae; genus Nitrospira_D. The sequence goes on from JAHBWO010000039.1 coordinate 28,662, forward strand.
GCCTGTGCCAGTGCCAGGCGGGCGTCGATTTCTTCAGCCACGTGACCAGCCTCATGGGAGGACCGGACCGCCTGTTGCCAGATGTCGGCCGCCTGTTCGAAGGCGCCACGTGTGAACGCCTTATGTCCTTCTTGGAGGAGGGAGCCGTGAGGAAACGCCGAGTCGGCTCCGGTCTGGTGAGCCGGCGCGGAAGACGCGATCAGCAACGGGAGACAGAGGGCAACAAGGGCGATACCGATGGGTGCCGCTCTGGCGTGCTTTCTGGAACGGCGAACAGAGTTCCACGAAATGACCGGAAATCTGTCTGGAGGCAAGATGTGGTTCTTCATGACCATTCCTCCATCCCGTTAGAAAGGCTGCAGGACCACTTGCAGGTGGATTCCATGATCCTGCATGTTGCCGGTGGTGCTATAGGGAGGATCGTTTGTTCCCGCTCCCCGCAACCGGTATCCCCAATAGAGTTCAAAGTATCCTTGATTCTTGGGGAGGAAGGCGGTTCGGAGCCCCACGCCGACGCTCATCAAACTTTTGGGAGCCTCCGTCGAGTCCTTGGCTGACCACGCCCTCGCATAATCGAAGAAGGGAGCCACTTGGAGCAAGTCCTCCCTGGCCCCGAATAACCAGCGGGCGACCGGAAGGCGCGGCTCAATCGAGAAGAGAAACGCGTTGTCCCGCAGTAGGCTGAGCTCACGATAGCCCCGTACGCTGTAGCGTCCGCCGACAGGAATCTGCTCGAGCGGGAACAGACGGTCATTGGTCAACTGCAGATCGATCCGGCCCAGCAACTGCGTGCCGGCATACTGCTCGAACCGCCGCAATCCCTGCAATTGTCCGACCCAGGAAAAGTATCGACCGTCTGCCACCGGGCCTGAATTGGTCGTCGCATCCAGCACGTCTAAGCCGACGGAGAAACGCGACCGGACTCCGAGGATCGTATCCTGGCTCCGATAGGTCCAATCTTGAAGGAAACGCAGCGCGGCGATGTTGGCCACCCCATTCTGGTAGCCGGCAAAGAAGTCGAACGGCTGGCCCAGCAAGAGATTCTTATTGTAGAGATATTCGCCCTGCACGCCGACGTTCAGTTGCTGTGTGAGGGTGCGATAGACCGGCTGTTGCAACGTAACGCTGAAGATCTCCGTATGGCCTTCAATGCCCAGTGTCCGGAACGGCTGGGTGACCACCTCGAAGTCGGAGCGGCGGTAGCCGACCGCCAGGGTCGTATCGTAGGCGGTGATCGGGAGCACGTACGAGACGTTGATCAAGGGCAGGACACCGGTGGTGTTGTTCATGGGAATCGACTGACCGTAGCTGACTTGGAGCCGGTCTCCGTTGCCTGTGAGACTCTCGTGGGCGAGGGTGGTCTGCCAGCGTTCCGCCCGGACCGCCGGTGATTGATGGTTGTTGAACTCGACCCAGGCCTTGAACGGCCGAGACTCCGTCACCCGCACGTTCAGTTCATTGCGGCCCGGCGAGATGCCCCGGCGGAGTTCGGCATTGAGACGATCCACGCGCGGGTCTTGCTGCAGCAGTTGCAACCGTTCTTGGAGCGTATAGACATTGACCGGTGGTCCGGCGCTGAGCGCGATGCGACGGCGGTAATAGCTGGGCCAGATCCAGCGCGCGCCTTCAATGTTGATGTCGGTCAGCGCGCCTTCAATGATCTGGATTCGGATAAGCCCGTCCGTCACGGCTTGATCGGGAATGACGGCTCCCGAAGTGACGTAGCCGCGCTGGACATACAGCAGGGTCACGGCTGTTCGTAAACGTTCCAGATCCTCGGTGGTGACCTCGCGGTTGGTGTAGGGGGCTGCCAGTGCCTGTAAGTCTTGCACAGGGAAGACCGTCTGGCCTTCAAATTGGAATTCCCGCACGAACACTTTCACCGGCGGGAGGCGCTCTTCTGAGGCATCAGGCGGTACGGTAGGGGCCCGGTCTGACGGCAAGGGTGTCGGTGCGGGAGCAGCCTCCCGCAGCGACGGGAGTTCTCCGGATCGCCCGCCCGGATCGAAGATGGGTGGGGGAGGAGGGGGGATTTGTGCCGACGCGTTGTAGGCTGCCAGGCAGGTGACTATGACCATCGCTGCGCTCCACGCTACCCGGCTGTGAATCACAGACACGGAGCTTTGGTCCATTGCCTGGTGGAGCCAACTGTTCATGACATACAGCCGCCCTGGTCCGAGATGAGCGTGAAAGCCGCAGGCATCTCTTGCCTGAACAGGCGACGTAACTGGATCCCGGAGAACCGGCTCGAGGTCGTAGCCTGTTGCTGCGTTGCATATCCAGCGGTGGGAGGAAGGTAGGGGCTCGCGAGCAAGCCATCCGGTCCAGCCGGGATGCCGTCACGCCCACGTTCGACAAAACTGCTGGTCGACCCTTGCGCCAGCTTTGCCGCACAGGAGGCACGCAATAGCGCCTGAACAGCCAATAATGATTCTGGCAGTCGGGCCACCACACTGGACAGATTGTTGATCGGCGCGTTGATTTGTACGGTGCCGCTGACGCCGAGCGTCGACGAGGCGTCCACGACACTCGCGGGATCGGCCAGGAACAGACCGGCCGTGACGTCAATGGCTCCTCCGGATCCGGCAAAGGCCTGGGCCAAAATATTGCTGCCTTTCAGGATCACGAAATCGGGGTCGATTGAGATGTTACCGCCGTTGCTGTCTCCGGCAGCGCCGGCGACAGAGGTGCTGATCGGGCTGTCGATCAATCGGATCATACGCGGTGCGTTGATCGTAATCTGGCCACCGCTGGCCTGGCTGGCTTCCGTCGTCACAGAGCTCTGCTCCATGACGACGGTCGAGCCGCTCTCGATTCTGATGTTGCCTGCATTACCGTCGCCAACCACCTGTTCGACCAACTGGCCGTTCGCATCCAACACCAATTGGGTCACCGTCAGCGGCCCATTGCTGTTGGCCGTGATCAAGGTCCCGTTGGACAGTTGCACGCTCTGAGCGGTAATGGAGACGTCTCCACCATGGTTTGCTTCCGCCGATGTGGCGATTGTGCTGGCGTCACTTGTGAAACGGCCCGCAGCCGTGATGGTCACATTCCCCGCCGTGCCCGGCGCCTGAGTC
>JAHBWO010000004.1 GCA_019636945.1 Nitrospira sp.
TTGCAGTAACTATCCGAAGTGCGAATATGCGTTGTGGGATCGTCCGATCCCCAAGGCCTGCCCCACCTGCCAGGCGCCGTTCCTGGTCGAGAAAGTCAGCAAACAGGACGGCCGGAGCGTGCAATGCCGCAATCAGGACTGTGGCTATCGTGAGGCGGGATGACATAGCAGGCTCCTCTCGTTCATTCCCCCAGAGATCATTCAGCGGTTCGTTCCTCTCTTCGTCGCTCACCTCATGGATCGCGTCGCCATTTCTCTCCTCCACCCGTGTATACTGCCGCAGATGGCGGGGTTTCAAGAAACCGTAACAATGTCGATGTTTCTGTTTCATCTATGACACGCATCAACTTGGTATGCGCGATGGTCCTGCTTTCAGCAGGCCTGACGTGTTTGCCAGCCGCTGCTGCAGACGATCAGCAGTCATCACGGATTGGACAGCAGGCAGTTGGGCTTGTGGCCGGGGGAATGTTGCCCGTTCGCTTGTTGGAATCCCAGGCCTCAAAACTCAACGGAGTCGCGGTCCATCCCTCGTGGCAGATCACGCTGACTGATCCGATTGGGGACAGCTGGTGGAGTGGGACGATGGCACTGGGGGCGGAAGCCGCATTCTTAGGAGTGACAGAACCAACCGGGGCCTATGGGATCGGATTTACCCCAAAAGTCATTTACACGTTCACCTCATTCGGTCCACTCCAACCCTATGTTGAAGGCGGTGGTGGCCCACTCTGGACGAATTTTGACGGCCGAATCCGGGAACAAGGGTCGGATTTCAATTTTCTGGTCTGGGGTGGGGCTGGTGCGACTTATGAGTTGACCGCACGGTGGGCATTGAACCTTGGCATCCGCTTCAGCCACATCTCCAACAGCGGCTTGGATACCCCCAACAGCGGACTCAACTACCTGCTACCGTTTGCTGGGGTCTCCGCGAAGCTCTTCTAATTTTTCCGCGCTATACAATTAGTCGAAAATTCTGGGCTTGTGGGATCGCTGCATGTACTCTGGGTAGGCGGCTCTTGCACCATTCAAAGAGGGTTGTTCAATGACGTTGCGTGCGAAGACACAAATGAACGGGGGTACTTAGCGAGATGTTTATCCTTCGAGTATGTGCCGTGACGGTCTTGTTCTATGTGGGCTTGGCGTGGTTGTCTCCGGTTTCGGCCGAGGAATCATCTGCGGGGATTGTTGGGAATCAGACCGTCGGGGTGGTCGTCGGCGGAATGTTGCCGGTGCGGTTGACAGACGGACAGTCGTCCAAACTGAACGGGGTCTCCGTACATCCTTCGTGGCAAATGACAGTCACCAATCCGATCGGCAATGAGTGGTGGAGCGGTTCGATTGCCTTAGGAGTCGAGATGGCTCTGTTAGGGATCGCAGAGCCAACCGGTGCGTATGGCGTGGGATTCACACCGAAGGCAGCCTATACGTTCACCTCCTTCGGCCGGCTGAAGCCGTACATCGAAGGCGGTGGCGGTCCACTCTGGACGAATTTCCAAGGGCGAATCCCCGAGCAAGGTTCGGATTTCAATTTTCTGGTCTGGGGTGGAGCCGGTGCAAACTATGCGTTGACTCCACGATGGGCGTTGAACGTCGGCGTCCGCTTCAGCCACATCTCCAACGCCGATACCGATACTCCGAACCGCGGACTCAACTATCTGCTACCGTTTGCCGGCGTTTCTGCGAAGATCTTCTGATCAGTAGGATGGGATTGAGACCACCGTTCTCCTGGACTTCCCCAAAATCTGAACGCTGAAGAAGCAGGCGTCTCTCAGGCCTAGCTTGATACTCACTTCACTGTTGTTGTCATGTAAGAGTTTTTGTCGTTAGGCGACAGTCCTTCGGAGCCAATCATAGTTTCTCTGGTTCTTCTCGGATAAATCGTGAAAGTGTTCGCGATACCAGGACACTGTACGCTCAAGGCCTGTTGTGAAATTGTAGGACGGATGCCAATCGAGATAGTGCCTTGCTTTTTCGCAGGAGAGTTCCATGTTCGGTATTTCCGAGACACTATTCTGGTTCACGACAACCTCAACCGGCACATCAAGCAATCGGCAAACCTGTTTCACAATATCGAGAACTTCAACGTGCTCGCCGTACGAGAAATTAAACGCCTCTCCGTACAGAGTCTCGTCCTCTGAAAGCCGATGGGCCAGCAGGAGCTGTGCTTCTACGGCATCCTCAATGTACAAGAAATCTCGCGTGAACCGGCCATTGGATCGGAGAGTTGGAGTGTCACCCTGCATAATGCTTTGGACGACTCCGGGAATAAGACGAGTAAAATTGAAGTCGTATCCACCGAAATAATTCCCACAGCGGGTGACGGCCACCGGTAATTGGAATACCTTCCCATAGCTTTGTGCGGCATGATCCTGGGACGCCTTGGCGACTTCGTACGGGTGCAGCGGCTGAAGCGGGGCACCCTCAAGGTAGGGTGTCGGCTGACGACCGTACACCTTGTCGGTTGAACTGATGACCGAGATGCAGTTCGGATGATGCTGTCTGAGAAAATCTAGAATCTGCCATGTGCTGATGGCCGAGGACCGGAAGCACTCCAGGGGTTCCTCGAGCACGCGATGCACATCCGCGCCATACGCCGTATGGAACAAGACGTCAATCGGGTGCTCGTCGAAAATTTGTTCAATCAACGCTTGGTCGGAAACATCGCCCCAGTAAACCGTGACGGATGGAGAGTCATCAAACGATTCCAGAAAAAACTGGGAGTTCGGCTTGTGGGAACGCACAAGCGCCACGACCTGTGCGCCGTACTCGAGGAGTCGGCGTATCAACCAGCCTCCCAGAAACCCGGTGGCACCCGTTACCAAGACTGTTTTCCCGGACCAGAAGGAGAAGATGTTATGCATGGTGTGAACCTTTCAGAATCGAGCAGAGTTCAGTAAGGCCATTGTTTCGCTAGTCCATTCACAGAAGCTGAAGGATAATGTGAAAAAATGGGAATGCATACCAGGCAATACCCTTGCATCATGGTGTGCGATATCGCACGCAATATCCGTGCTTAAAAGGTGTTGATTGAATACATCAAAGAAGTCAGCCTGTTCTGATAAGAGAACAAGTGTGAATCTTTTTTCCAAGTGAAGGTGTGCTGACAGTCATGTGGGTAACGGTTTCTAGTAAAAAAAGACGTGTATACTAAGAGTATCAATCACTTATGTGCGCTGCGCCGATGGGAAATGGTATGGGCGTGGAGGCGTATGGTTTAGGCTATTGCCGTACAGGCTCTTTTCTATGGTTGGTGGTGTTTCAGGATGACGGGATCATGGCTAAAACGCCTCCAGGCGATCAGAAAATCTCCATCTGAGACGACCGATCCATCCTTTCGAATTTCAAGTCAGACGTTGGCGCTGACGCCGTAACCGGCTATAACTGGTACCAGAATCTGAATAGGCTGTGTTGTGAATTCACACGATTGAACAAAAGGCTGAGTCTCACCACTTGATCAGCTCGCGTTGCCGCCATGACAAATCCTCCTTGGTCCAGAGGAAAACGGTATTGCGCTCGTGATGGCCATCATTGAGGCATCGACGGGAGTGAGGTGGAAGGCATTAACTGAATGGATATGAACAATGGGTACATTGAAGCAACTGATGTTGTATAGAATGCCTTGTGCCGCCATGCATAGTACAAGATCCGATTTCACCAAACCGACCTGCGCAGGTTCTGAATGACAGACAGTTCTTGCTTAGTTCTTCAGACGGTGAAAGGCGTTGGTTGAAGGCCAATCTGCTAAGATGCGGTGATGTACCACCCACCGGCCACAAGCCCACCATGCCAAGCTGGAGTCCTTTTCATCCTCATCACCGTCCTTCTCGATATGCTGTCGTTCGGCATCATCATTCCGGTGCTGCCGAAACTCGTCGAGGAGTTTTTCTCAGGCGATACGGCCCAGGCTGCGGTGCTCTATGGACTAATGGGAACGGCCTGGGCCTTCATGCAGTTCTTCTGTTCGCCGATCCAGGGTGCGTTGTCTGATCGATTCGGCCGGCGTCCAGTGGTGCTGCTATCCAATCTAGGCTTGGGACTCGACTACATCGTGATGGCGCTGGCGCCGAACGTGGTCTGGCTCGTTGTGGGGCGGGTCATTTCCGGCATGGCTTCCTCCAGTTTCAGCACGGCGGGGGCCTATATCGCCGACGTGACGCCACCGGAACAGCGAGCGGCGGCGTTTGGCAAGATCGGCATGGTCTTCGGCCTCGGCTTCATCATCGGTCCAGCCTTGGGCGGTTGGCTGGGTGCGATTGATCCAAGATTGCCGTTCTGGGGAGCGGCAGCACTCAGTCTGCTGAACGCCTGTTACGGTTATTTCGTGCTTCCCGAATCCCTGCCGCCGGATAAGCGCATGCAATTTCGCTGGACGCGGGCCAACCCGGTCGGCTCGCTCGTGCTCTTGCGCTCACATCACGAACTCTTCGGCCTTGCGGCAGTGGCGTTCTTCGGCTATCTGGCTCACGCAGTGTTGCCGAGCGTCTCGGTTCTGTATATGGGCTATCGCTATGGGTGGGGACCGGCCTCGGTTGGACTGATGATGGCGGGTGTCGGACTGGCGGCAATGATTGTGCAGGGTGGGTTGATCCGTCCGATCACCGCTCGGTTTGGCGAACGCCGCACGCTGCTGCTCGGCTTGCTTTGTGGAGCAGTCGGATTTTCCGTTTATGGTATTGCGCCGGAAGGCTGGATCTTCTGTCTCGGTATTCCCGTAATGGCCTTCTGGGGACTTGCCGGTCCATCAAATCAAGCGCTCATGACACGCCATATCAGTAGTTCTGAGCAGGGCCAGCTGCAGGGTGCCATCGCCAGCATCAATGGCATGACCGGCATGATCGGCCCGACACTCTTCGCGCAAACTTTCGCCTTCTTCATCGGACCCAATCCCTCTCTCAGTCCTCAGCACTCAGCTCTCAGCACTTCCGTAGAGTTTCCCGGCGCGCCGTTCGTTCTGGCTTCGCTCATGCTTCTCTGTGCTGCTGTGATCGCCTGGCGTACGACGAAAGCCGGTGGACCGTAGAAGAGCTGTATTTGCTATCCTCGTAAAGGTGGGTCGGCTACCATCGTCAGATCCATCCGCTTCGTTGACAGCATATTGTTATCGGCGGTACGGTTGTGGTCATAGGAAACTATGGGGCGCAATAAAAAGTTACGAATCCGCCTCGAAAGTCTGAGAGGGCGGATTACGGATCATCGGATCAAGATCGCACTTGAGCAGCAGGGTGTGCATCCTGATCGGAGACTTATCAAACACTGGGAAGTTGAGATCAGAGCTTGGGAGCAAACTGTATCAAATCTCGAGCGACGGTTGAAAAAGGGGAAACGCTATGATTAAGAAAACGAGGTCAGCTGTGCTTACCGAGAAGCAGTCCTTCCTGACGCCGTCGAGCTCTTTGCTGGACAATCATTTCGATGAAATTACAGAGACCTCGGAGGAGATCCTGGGTCTCGTGGCACTCTTGAAAACCTTGTCGAATAGCGATCCAAAGCGCGATGAGTATGAAGGCCGTCTCTATGGGGCGCTCACACATCTCGATCACCATGTAAAGCCTGCGATCAAGGAATGGGATCGTGTGGTGGATCGGATGCCGGAAGATTGATAGATTTTCGGACAGAACCCCGTCCGCCAGGCATTTCCTAACGCCGTGACCACCTGATCAGATCGGTTCCTCACTCAGCACTTGGGTCGAGTTTCTCAGTACAAGCGTTCAGTTGTCGCATCTCATATGGTGAGGGTGGTCTAACTTCGCGTTCAATATCATGTCAGAGGCGATGAGGCCTTAGCCGAGATGTTCTCATGACGTACCAGCTTGATCCCTCTGTCCATGAATGGGCTAAGTATGAGCGGCTGATTCTTTTCGACGGGGTCTGCAATTGGTGCAATGCCTGGGTGAACTTCTCGATGGCCCATGATCCAGATCGGCAATTCAAGTTTGGAACCCTTCAGTCTGAACTGGGGGAACGCATACTGTGCGACCTGGATTTGTCCACTACGAACTATGAGACCTTTCTTTTACTGGAAGGGGGCCATGTCTCTACCAAGTCCACGGCCGCGCTGAGGGTGCTGCGACAGCTCTCTGGGTGGTGGCCGCTATACTATCTCTGTGTGCTGGTGCCAGTCCCTCTCCGCGATGTGGTTTACGATTGCGTGGCGCGTCACCGCTATCGGTGGATGGGCCGGGCGGCGACTTGTCGGGTCCCAACTCCAGAAGAACGTGACCGATTTCTTTGATCGTCAAGGCTCGTTAGGCAATCTGAGCTCACTGTGCAGTGTATAACCCAATCCTTATGCCTGATCCTATTTGCGTCCACGAGGAAATCAGGGGGGCAGATTGCTTGGGCTTATGGGGGCAAAGCGAGGTGGGTTGTAACGATTCGTCCATTACTGTATATACGTTTGGGTGTTTACCTGGGATGTAGCGAAGGCGATTGCCAATTTTGAGAAACATGGTGTGTCGTTTGAGGAAGCGGCAACTATCTTTGGTGATGCCAATGGGCTCAACTGGGACGATCTTACACATTCATCCCGGGAGCGCCGGTTTAAACGCTCGGGCAATCGGTGAGTGAACGGCTGTTGCTTGTGGTGTATACCGTACGGAGGGTGAGGCATGAAAAAGAAACATTCCGGATCATCAGTGCGCGGCCGGCGAGTCATCGGGAATGCCAAGCCTATACCAGACGCGCAGATTGATTTCTCGGACATTCCGGAGTCTACGCCCGAAGAATTGCGACGTGCGCGCCGGGTAGGACGACGGTCCAGCGGAATGGCGAAACAGCTGATTGCCATCCGCCTTTCGCCACGGCTCTTGAGTCAGTTGCGGAAAATGGCGGCCAAACGTGGGAAGCCCTACCAAACGCTCATTCACGAACTATTGGAAAAAGCAGCAGCTCACGCGGCATAAGATAGCACCGATGCGCTCATCGATTTGCTCGCTCGGCTTGATGCGATGGTTCGTCTGACCGCCAAAGTTCGTCGGGCGGCGTGAATTGGTTCTTGCCGCTGTCTGGCGTAGCTATGGGTATAAAAGACTCCCGACCCCTTAGTTACGACCCGACTCAAGAAGAGCGTGATCGATTTGTCGGATTATGACCGACGGGATGCGAACGAGTAGAGGTGGCATGAGCTCGCCGATTAGAAAGCACTCCCGCCTCCTATATCACGACCCTTCAATCGACCCGCGGCTCTATCTGTTCGTGCGGTTCATCATGGAGGACTCGTGGGACTCAGAACGGTAGGCAAGGAATGAACCAAAGGGATGCGTGATGCACCATTTCTAAAGTGAAGGCTTGATCCCATATGATCACGATACTCTATGCTTGTCTTAGAGGGATATCAGAGACTATGATTTTCCTGCCAGCATCTGGCACGCCCGCCCCTTGAAGCAGCTCAAGAAATGCCTGACGAATGATTGCAGGGAATTGGCACGGTCCGATTATGATTCTATCTATAAGCTCTGGGATGGCATGTACCGCTCCCGATTTCTTGGACACAAGTATTGCCATCTTGGACCCGACCTGCGGGTCGCCTCGTTCGACGATCATCGTTCCTGAGCCAATGCTGTGCGCTCTATTTTCTCGTCCACCCAGTGATCTCCCTGATGGCCTGAGTCCCCCGTGCGCTCATGCGGCTGCCGATGGGCTCAGGAAGTCTCGGCGCACCTGAGCCGGGGAACGAAACCCATGCCGCTCGACGAGCCACTGCTCATTATAGAGGCGCAGCCAGTTGTGGAGGGCGAGCCGGAGGTCCTCCACGGTCTGGAATGTGCGTACCCACAACAGCTGCTCTTTGAGCGTCCGAATGAACCGCTCCGCCACCCCGTTGCCTTCTGGGGCGCGCACGAACGCCGGACTCGACGTCATCTTGAGAAATCGGAGTTCCGTCTGGAAGGCTTCGCTCATATACTGACTCCCGTGATCATGCCGCACCTGCACCCCTGGCGCACAGCCAGCCGAGAACGCGCCAAACTGCTGGCGCACCCCTTGGCGGATAGGTTCCAGTGCCTCAAAACGGGTGGCCCGAGTCGCCGCATGAATCCCCACACCTTCGAGCGTGCAATGATCGATGGCCACAAAGACGGTCACAGCGCCATTCTCCACGGTGACAGTACTGGTGGCATCGGTGCCCCACATCTGATTCGGGCGCTCCGTCGTGATCGTCCCGTCGTGGACCCGTGGCCCCACGACGCGCGGCGCTCGGGTGGGGGCCAAGAGGCCAGCCTGCCGCATGAGCCGCAGTACCCGCCGTTTAGACGTACGAATCCCTTGCGCCCGCAGGCGCGCCCACACTTTGCGGTGCCCTTCCCCGAGAAATGGCGAGGCGGCCAGCACCTGCCGAATGTGCCCGGTGAGCTCCTCGTCGGTGTAGGCCGTCTTTGGGCCTCGCTTGGCTCGCGCGCCCTGCGACTGAGCCCCGCGGCCCTGCTGGTGATAGAACGTCGACCGACGCACGCCCCATTCCTGACAGACTCGCACCACACCATACGGGCGATTCGTGGAAGCCGACGTGGCGTGGCTCATCGCGTCGACCTCCCGGGGGCCAAAGGGGAGCCACCTCGTAACCGCTGGACCGCTTCCCGCGACAGTTCCAGCCGCATCGTCAAATCCCCAACCAAGGCCTTCAGCCGCACCAGTTCGTCGTCGCGACCATCGGCGGCCCGGCTCTTCAACCCAGCCTGGCCACTGGCCACGAACTGGTCCCGCCACTCCGACACCGTCGCAGCGGTGATCCCCGCTTCACGGGAGACCAGATCGAGATCGTCGCCACGCAGCACGCGCAGCACCACGTCCATCTTCTTGCGCGAGGAAAACCGGCCCCGCTCTGCCTTTGATTTCGCCATGAACACCTCCCTCACTCAGGGGCAGTATGCCCCAATTGAGTGTCCAAGGAAATCGTGGGGCGGAGGAGGCAAGGCCAACCAGGCCTTGCTCTGCATGATTCTTGAGGTCTAACTTCAAGACTCGTTGAGGAGTTCCCTGAATAACCTCAATGGCAAATGTACAGTGCGGTGTTGGGTATATTTGAGGCGATGCGATTGCTCGCCACTCTCGCTCCTCGTGAAATCCTGGGTGTTTTGTGCATAAAATTCCAAACAGGAACATGTTGAATACCGCGCTCTTCACATGCTCACGCCCAAGATCTCTCAAGAAGCCGACATCATTAGAAATGTTTGTTGCGATCTGATTGAGTTGTTCTGCAACGGTTTCTGGCCTTTCGTACAATACAGGGCTTGAGAAGACTTGTAGAACCTGCGTGTTTCCGAACATAACGGAGCCATTGATAACCAACGCAACACCGGTACCGCACTCGTATGCTCTCCACATCGAGAGCCGCCCATGTTGATCCTCTTCAGGTAGGTGCTGTGATACGCATGTGACGTAGGTGTCTTCAAAGATAATGGGCAGCCAGCCATTAAAGAGGTCTCTTACTTCGTCGGCCAGCCCTTGGAAGCAAGTATTAAGAGCTGCATTAAAGTTCTTGCCAGGTTCTGCTTTGTAAGCATTGTTGAGGCACTGAAATCCATACTGAACTTCGGAGTAGTCATTCATGACAGCTGTGTTTCGCAGCCAGATTTGTCTGCTCTTAAGGATCTTTGTCGCGGTGTCGGCAGTAGTGTAGTAGACAAAACGACAACCAGCAGATATGACCTCTCCTTTCTTGTGCTCAACATGCGGGAAAAATATCTGAGTGAGTCGATCTTGATCTTTGGGCGAGAGAGTCATTGGGGTGCTGCCATCCATACGTAGGTACCGAGAAAGTTTTAATATAAAAGATGGTGTATTTTACTCTTTGAAGGCAACTATGGTCCATGAGGGCATTCTTAGCTCAAGAAGGTAAGAGATTGGATGCCGTTTCTGGTTTTCGGTTGTTATAGACAGGGGATCAGTGAGAGCACATTCTAGGAAGCTGCGAGGACGCCCGCAATACAACCGGTCAGCAACGTCGTCAATAGGCGGTCCAAGTAGATGGGGTCTGATCTCGAATCGTGCATGGTGCAGGAATACAGATCCAGTTTTGCCTTTCAACACCGTCAGTATCCGCCAGCCCCTCCCGTCTCACAGGCTCTGAAAGAATCAGTATGGCCCATCATGTGCCTGCCGTCATGCCAGGCTCGACGGCCACCTCCCACTCAGAACTCGCGATGCGGAGGCTCGGTCTGTTCAGGACACACTACTCGCTGAGTAACTTGGCCAGTGCTGCGTAGTTCAGCGCTTTGAGCGACGCATTGAACCACGCATAATTCGGATCGGTCTTCGGCTGAGGACTGAGCCCCACCACGATCAAGTGAATGTGCTGGGGGTCGCGTTGCGCGTATGCCGGATCGACTTTTGCGAGTGGTTTGCCCGCCGGATCGTCGACGCGGATGACTTTGTCGGGCGTCACCGAGTTGCTGATGGTGCCCGGAATGGCGAGTTGCGCGGGTATGAATGAGGCACGGTACATATCGAAGGCGTTGCGCTGCTGCGTCGTCCATTGCGCAGCTTTAGCTGACTGGCGTGTGCTATCGGCTCGCATTTTCTTGAGCGAGGCGAGCAGCTGCGTGCGCGTCTTCTCCGCGTCTGCCGCATTGATCTTTTTCATGTCGCGATAGATCTCTTCGATCTTCGCTTCCGTGAGTTCGTTGCCGTTCTGTTGTATAGAAGCCTGGTACTCCTCCTCCTTTTTCTTGAGTTCACGCTCGCGCCAGTCCAACATGTCGGCAATCGTGACCGGCACCCACGGCTCATAACCTGCACGGCTCATCAATAGGCGTGGATTGTCCTTGTTGCCACCCCCGGCATAAATAGGAAATCCGGCGGTGTTGCCTAATGGCACAGGCATTCCACTGGCCCTCAGTTCGGCATCTCCCAGGTGTCCGCCGAACATGGCTTCTGGTTCGTTGATGAAGATGGCAATCGTCCCATCCGAGAGCCCGCCGCCGCGATCCGCAAACTTGCTGACCTTGCAGCCGCCCTCGAGCCAGGCTTTCTGGTTGTACGCCGTGGTCACGACGGAGGCAGATTGTCGGTCCCAGCCACCATAGTCGATCGTGGTGCGGATCCGCACCGGTTTGTTGCCCTGCATGAAGACTGTGTTCTTGTGGACAATGGCGGCTACCGCACGTGCGGCACGTTGGAGCTCCGTAGCGCCAGGCTGCTTCTGGTCGAAGCCTTCTTCGCGTGGGGGTACGATGCAGTCCAGTTGCGCTTGTGCGAACGTAGGCACGGTCAGTGCGATCAGTGTCATGACTGCCACGAGCTTCATGCTCATCGTTGATCTCCGTTTGGTTAACACTCTGGCAAAATGTGAGATGAACAAAGCGATCCGGTTCTGTTAGTGGCCTCCCGCCGCTCCTTGCCACAGTATGTCATACCCCAGCTCTTTGGTCTCGGAGCACATGGTCGCCAGTTTTGCGAACTTCTTCTTGAAGCCGTCGTCCGCATGGGAGTGTTCGTGCGCGTCGAACGAGCGCCAATAGGTGACGATGACATAGTGGTTGTCGGCGGTGCTGGATGTTGAGAGCGAACCCTCGGTTGACGCGAAGCCGGAGAACTTGAACACTTGTCCGGGGATGAATCCGCTTTTCTCCCCTCCGTAGGTCACTTTGACCACAGCACATAGTTCTACAACCACCATTTCCACCTCCTCAAAGGTGACGCCGGGTTTGAGTGTAACGGTGTTGAACAGCATTTTAGCCCCAAATGGAACGGTGATGGGTCCGAACATAGACACCCTCCTGGGTTTCTCATCCTGAAAAAAGTATGACGGTAGAAGCAGTCCTGTATGACTCGACGAGCCGTGTAGATGGTCTATTGTTTAGGAGATTGCGTCAACAAAAGCATCCCAGGCAACCGTACGACGGTTGGGATGAATCGGTTGTCAGAAAAGAGTAGGGTCAAATCATGAATCGTGCACGTTCTCTGTTTCTGCAGGCTGCGGAAAAACTCCTTTTTTACCCCATGTCGCCGTCACGGATATTGAGCTGCGAGAGGACGTTGAGTATTCATGCAGGATGCGCAAAAAGGCCGTCCAGCAAGGCCGCAGCGAGCGAAGAGGCGAATCGTACTCTGGGCCGTACGTTGAGCCTCTGAGCGATGCGAGAACGCCGGTGGCGGTCTTTTTCCGCATCCTGCTAGGAAGAGGAGAGGACTCCGGCAATACAACCGGTCAGCAATGTCGTCAAAAAGGCGGTCCAGAGAGCCCGCAGGCCAAGGAGCGAGATATCCTTTGCCCGATGCGGGACCAATGCGGAGATACCGCCGACAAAGATGCCCATGCTCGCCACATGAACGAATCCGCAGAGGGCATAGGTCATCGCCGTGAGGGACCGTGGAGAGAGAGGCGGCGGAGACGCGGATTGCACGGCGGCCAACTTGAAATAGGCGGCGACTTCCGTCTCGATAAACCGAGACCCCAACAAGTCCGCACCGATCTGCCATTCCTCAGGACGGAGGCCAAGGAGAACGGCGAACGGCCAGGTCAGCCAGGCCAGGATCCTGGTGACGGAGAGCGGCGTTCCATTCATCGCCGGAAGCTGTCCTAGTGCCAAATCGACCAACGCTTCCAATCCAAGAAACACAATGAGTAGCGCAGCAATGCCGACGGCCATTTTCATTCCCTGTCCGGCGCCATCGATCAACGCGACGATAAAGTTGGAAGGCGGCGGGCTCGCATGATCGTCGGATGTAGTCGAGGTGTCCCTGTCTGTGGGGTCTGAGGGGACACCGCCGAGCGTCATGGGCTGTCCATCTTCGGGCCAGGTCAGTTTGCTGATGAGCACCGCACAAGGAATCGAAATGATGGATGCGGAAATCAAATGCCCGGCGATCTGAGGCACCGTCTGTTGCAGCGCCGATACGTAGATCCCCATGACGGTGCTCGCTACGGTCGCCATCATGCACGTCAGCACCAAGAGCAGTTCCGACTGGGTCATGGCTGCGAGGTAGGGACGGACAATCAAGCCTGCCTCGATCCCGACGAAGATATTCGCGGCGCCGGAGAGCGACTCAGCTCCCGATAAGCCCATCGTCCGGTAAAAGAGCTGGGCAAACACCCTCACGATCGCTTGCATCGCGCCTACATAGTAGAGACCCGACATCAAGGCGGCGAAGAACACGACGGCCGGCAGCACTTGTGCCGCCAAGATAAACCCGATCGAGACTGTTCCATCCGGCAACGTCTGGCCGGGGCCAAGTGCGAGGGGTCCAAGCAGAAACACCGTGCCTTTTTGCGAGGCGGTGAGGACGGCAACCACCAGATCGTTGATCATACTCCAGAGCCAGCGGGAGCCCGGAAACCAAAAGGACACGACACCGAGTCCCCAGGCCAATGCTGCGCTACCCCCAATGGTCGTCCAGTTTAGCCGAGTGCGCTTCCCTGTTAACCAAGCCAGCCATGCGATCGAGATGAAACCGATGCCCGCAATAAGGCGATAGGGCCATTCCTCCACCGTCATCTCCTCCTTCTGATGAAAGCCCGGCGGGAGGCTACGCTGGGAGCCGGTTGCCGTCAAGAGAAAATGTGGTGTGCGATCTACGCTTCTTCAGCTGAGACCATTCAGACTGGTGCGAGGAGCCTCCCAGGCTCCGCTGCTCTCCCATATGGGTGGTTACGCCCCCTACGGATGCGGGATTGGTTCTCGGCTCCGCGAGGGCAATATGGAAGCCTAATGCAAGGGCTTATGAGTCAACACCCTGTTCAAATTCACTCGTACTGGAAGGAGAGGACAATGGGTATGTTCAGGCACACCCAAGCAGGTCATGGACTGTATGCCGGCTACAAAGGTGTTCTCGCATTCGGAGTTGTGTTGTGGCTGATGCTGTTACTGATCGGCTGTTCCGCATCACGGAAAGAATACGTGGTGGACTATGCTCGTGGGAACGACCAGACCGCTCAAGGCTCACGCGAGCGCCCCTGTCAGACGGAGGGACACTGCCGGCTGCTCGCTGAGCGCGACGGGGTGCGGTCGTATTGGATGGTCTATCAATGATGGTCGCAACGGTTTTGCCAGGCAGCATGAAGAACTCTTCATGCTCTCATCATCGAGGCTTCATCTTGGAGGTGTATAAGTGACTCAGGTAACACACGAAAAGGGGTGACACATCATGCTTTCCTTCATCGAAGCCTACGTATTCGTCGCTATATTCGGAATGCTCTACGGAATGTTGCAACTTGCCAGTCGTTGAGGTTTTCGACTCCCGAGAGCGAGAGGCGTCAATCATCTACAAAGGCGTGGTGACTTCACCGTCCGTTGCCAGGTGGGCGCGCCACGTAGATAGAGCCGGAATAGCCGGCGGTCTGTAAATCAGATTGAGCTATGACGCTATTGTGGTGAGTGGGAGTCGTGCATTGAGTTGCTTGTGGAGCAGCCAGGCCAGTATGTGGCCTTTCGGGGTCAGGGCGAGCAGCACTGACCGATCGTCTTCCGGCGAACGCTGTTTGGTAATCCATCCCTTGTGGTGTAAACCACGAACCAGCTGCCTCATCGTTGAGCCAACGACACCAAACACTCCGGCACAGTGCTGAATAGAACAGTCGGGATTTCGCTGAAGATAGAGCACGGCACGGGCCTGAGCAGGAGTGATTCCAAGGTCAGATAGTTCCTCTTGATAGGCATTCAACCATCTCAGACACAGTCGCCATTCTGCTGAAGTCGTAGACCGTGATTCTCGGAGCAGCCGTACAAGTCTCATAGCGGTATGCTGCCTCAGGATTTCAAGCCTGACTACTGATTCTGCAATTCCTGCTGTCTCAATTGGATGACCTGGAACGGGCAATGTTGAGGCGGATCTATGGCGCAGGATCGTTTCAGCATATTCATTAGCCGTGCCGTATCTTTCTCACTCGTTCCCACTCAGATCTGCTACGATCCACTACCGCGCAGTCTCAGATACCTGAGTCTGTTGTAATCAGGTTTGTCTTGTTCAGCGGGGATACAACGGTAGCAATGTCACAACTGATGGACGAGCAAGCCTCCGAAAACCAGATGCTTACTCCGCCAAGCAGAGGTCCGATCGAGCGGTGGCAGAATATCCCTCTCTATGGGCGCATCGTCATCGCCTTGGTGCTCGGTGTCATTACCGGGTTGTTGCTTGAGAGCCATGCCGCATCGCTTGCCGTGCCGGGGAAGCTCGTGTTGCGTCTGCTCGGTGCACTTGCGCCGGCGTTGATTCTCGCGGCGATCGTGCACACGTTCATGACGACACAGCTGGGCGGGCCGCTCGCAGTGCGGCTTCCACGGTTGTTGCTGCTGAATACGCTGGTCGCGATTACGGTAGGGTTAACTGTCGCGAATGTGATTCAGCCAGGGCAGGGGGCGGGACTCGCACCGCCGGCTTCACATGACGAAACCGCCAGAAGCGCCGATCCGCTCGCCCTTTTTCTGGAAAATGTGCCCAAGAGTCTGCTTGGTCCGCTCGGTGATGACGGCAAGGTGATAGGTGTGATCTTCGTTGCCGTGGCCTTTGGTATGGCACTCCGCCAGGAGCGGGCACGCCCTCTTGGAACCGTAGGCCATCTTGTTGAACTCTTCTTGGACGCACTGATCAAGATTTTGCATTGGATCATCGCGGTCGTGCCGCTGGCGGTCTTTGGCATTGTGGCCAGCATCGTGGGAACGGAAGGTTTTGTGCAATTCAAGGCGCTGGGGATGTTTGTCGTAAGTGTCCTGATCGCCCTTGGGATCCAGACGGTCTATTACCTTGCCCGCATCCGGTTCGGTTCGTGGGTATCTCCCTGGCAGTTGCTGCGTGGTGGACGCGACGCGCTAGTGATGGCTTTCTCGACGGCGAGTTCCACCGCCACCATGCCGGTGACCTATGCTTCCCTAAAGGAAAAAGTGGGATTGCGCGAGCAGTCGGCCAGTATGGGAGCATTGGTCGGGGCAAATTTCAATAACGACGGCACGGCGTTGTACGAGGCGATGGCGGCCCTGTTCGTTGCTCAAATGATCGGGATGGACCTGAGTATTCAGCAGCAACTGATGGTGGTGCTGACGAGCATCATCGCTTCCGTCGGTGCCGCCGGCATTCCTGAAGCAGGCTTGGTGACGATGACGATGGTCTTTACTGCCGTAGGGTTACCCGTGCAATACATTCCTGTCCTATTGACCGTGGATTGGTTTCTTGATCGCTGTCGCACGGCGATCAACGTCATGGGCGATATGAACGTCAGTTGTCTCTTGGATGGGAAGCAGCAGGACAAGACGTAGCCGCCTTCGGAGATATCAGTGAGATGTCTCGACAGGTCTGTCCTGGGTCAATCGAATGGCTCAATACGAATTGTTCGTGCAGCTTGTCGATACTGTTACTCTTTAGCAAGCTTTTGTTTATGTTGGTGCGTCAGGGTAGCTCTCAGTTTATCTTCCTGCTCCTTGCTGAGTGATGTTTTAAGGATCGTGCCTTCATAGCGGGAGAAACCCGTCAACAGCTTGTCTTGGTCAACATTCCTGATCAGCAGAAAAATCGCGGAAGTGCCTCGCTGGATCGTGCTACCCAAATCCTTGATGAACTGATCGGGAATCCCGTAGTCGCTTAAGAGGCCAAACTCACTGGCTCCCACGGAGACCGCTCCTCCACTGGCTCCGCCTGCGAGGCTTCCCAACAGGCCTGCTAGGGGGTTAAAGAACAACAAACCGATCAACCCGCCCCATAACATGCCCAGCGCGACGCCATGTTGGGTGGCGCCTCCGAACACGTCAACGCACTGTTTCAGATGGACCTTGCCATCCATGTCACGGATGACGATGACGGCATCTTCCAGGTCGAGGATATAATTCGATTCCATGGCGCGCAGTTCGTTGAGCACGCGATCGGCCGTGCTGGAGTCCTTAAACGCGATACAAACCAGTTCACTCATGATGTTCTCCTTGGAACGGACAGATGTCGTCAATTCGTTGGTTGGATCTTAGATAGCAGTAGGATTGTCCTCAGTGCAAGATGGCAGTGCCAACCGACTGATGAGTCGCTCTGTATCTACGCTCGCGCCTCTTGTTTTTCAGCGTTGCGTTCCCTTACTCTCAGCGGTTCCGGATTGAATAGGCGGACTATGTTACAGGCTGTTGGACTGAGTTGCCGTCGTGGAGAACGCCGGCTGTTCTCTGAGCTCAACGTGGGGGTTGAGCGGGGAAAGCTGTTGGCGGTTGTGGGGGAGAACGGAAGCGGAAAGACCAGCTTGCTTCGTATCTTCTCGAGTTTGTTGCCCCCCGAGGAAGGTTCGGTGCGATGGGAGGGGGAGGACATTCATCAACTGAAAGAACTCTATTCCGGGCAGTTGATGTATCTCGGGCATCTCAACGGAATCAAAGACGATCTCACGGCGGTTGAAAATCTGATGAGTTCGATGGCACTCGCCGGGGAGCCTTGTTCGGAGAGCGGGGCTAAGGAGGCCCTAGAGGCGATCGGGCTGAAGCGACTGGTCCATCGGTTACCCTCTAAAGTACTCTCGCAAGGGCAAAAGCGGCGAGTGGCGTTGGCCCGGCTGTGGCTGTCGACGCGCCCGCTCTGGCTGTTGGACGAACCGTTTACGTCGCTCGATACGGCATCAACAGCGGTGGTGACGCAACGGTTGCATGCGCATTTGCAGCGTCGGGGGTTGGTGGTTGTCGTGACACATCAGGAGATTGCGCTTCCCGCGGAGCGGCTGCAGCAGCTGAGGCTGGCTGGATGAGTCACTCCAGGATGTGGGACTCCATCAGTGGAATCATCCAGCGGGACCTGCTGCTCGCCATGCGACGGTGGTCGGACGCCGCGATGTCGGTCTTTTTTCTGGTGATTGTCGTGAGTCTGTTCCCATTGGGGGTCGGGCCCGAGCCGGCGGTCTTGCGGACTATTGCTCCAGGTGTATTGTGGGTCGCAGCCTTGCTGACTTGTCTTTTGTCGCTTAGCCGCGTGTTTACACCGGATTATCTGGACGGTGTCCTTGAGCAGATGATCCTGGTTCCCCAACCGCTGTCGCTCCTGGTGCTTGGGAAGGTGCTGGCCCATTGGGTGATCTCCGGGCTTCCCGTTGTGCTGCTTTCTCCGCTGCTGGGGTTACAGTTCGGTCTGGACGGGGAGGCGCTGGGGGTGCTGGTGTTGTCGCTCTTGCTTGGGACGCCGACGTTGAGTATGATTGGTGCGATCGGCGCCGCGTTGGTCCTTGGCGTGCGGGGGAGTGGTCTACTGGTTGCCCTCCTGGTGCTTCCACTCTACGTTCCAGTCTTGATCTTCGGGGCCGGTGCCGTGACCAGTAGTATGGCTGGGGTCGGCGGCGAAGCAAACTTGTCGCTGCTTGGGGCCTGTCTGGTGCTCTCACTTTTTCTGGCACCCTGGGCCACGGCAGCGGCGTTACGTATCGCATTGGAGTAAAAGGATTTCACGCACGTGATCTGGTCAAAGTATTCAGCTCCTCAAGCGTTTTATCCCTTGGCAGGCCGTCTCATCCCCTGGTTTGCAGCGGTGGCCGTCATCCTGATGGTCGTTGGTCTCTATATGGGATTCTTTGTGGCACCGACCGACTTTCAGCAGGGGGAATCCTACCGGATTATCTTTGTGCACGTTCCGGCTGCCTGGATGTCGATGTTTCTGTATGTGGTGATGGCCATCTGGGCCGGTGTCGGAATGGGACTCAATGCCAGACTGTCCTTCATGATGGCGCAGGCGATTGCGCCCACCGGGGCGATGTTCACCTTTTTAGCCTTGTTGACGGGAGCCATGTGGGGGAAGCCTACGTGGGGGGCATGGTGGGTCTGGGACGCTCGGTTGACGTCGGAACTGATTCTCCTGTTCCAGTATGCGGGAGTAATGTTGCTTCGGACATCAATCGATGACTTGCGTCGTGCGGATCGTTCAAGCGCGGTGTTTGCGCTGGTTGGGGTCGTCAATGTGCCGATCATCTATTATTCCGTTCAATGGTGGAACACCTTGCACCAAGGGGCCTCTGTGAGTATGGCGACGGGTTCGAAAATGGCGGCGACCATGCTGATGGCCATGCTCATTATGACGATCGCCTTTTGGATGTACAGTATTGCAGTAATCCTTGCCCGGGTCCGCTGTGTCATGGTTGAGCGGGAATTTCTGCCGACATGGGATGACAAGCCAGCGGTGATTCACGAAGCAGTGGAGGCTCGCTGATGCAGTGGGGGAGCGCATCGGAGTTTTTTGCAATGGGAGGCTACGGCCTCTATGTCTGGACCTCGTTTCTTGCCACGGCCTTGTGCATGGTCTGGGAAGTGCTGGCTTTATGGCGACGACGGGCAGCGGCGCGCGCCGAACAGCGTGCTGCTATGTTAGGAGGCACGGATGAAACCGCGGCATAAACGGTTTGCGTTTATCGGGTTGGGTCTAGTGGTAGTGGTTGTGGCCACTTGGCTGGTGATGAATGCCTTGAAGAGTAATCTTTCGCTCTTTCACACGCCCACCGAAGTGGCAAACGGCGACGTGCCGAAAGGCCGACCCTTCCGGATCGGAGGGATGGTTGAAGACGGCAGCCTCAAGCGTGAGGGCGATGGTCTCACTGTCCACTTTGTGGTGACGGATACGGCGAAACGCGTGCCCGTGACCTACAAGGGAATATTGCCGGACCTGTTCAAAGAAGGGAAAGGTGCCGTCGCGCAGGGTCAGTTGGCGCCCGACGGCACCTTCGTCGCCAGTGAGGTGCTGGCGAAGCATGATGAAAACTATATGCCGCCTGAAGCAGCTGCGGCGATGGCCAAGGCGAAGGCTTCCGGGGCCCAGCAAAGCAATTCGCTCGTGGTTCCTGAAGGTAGGAAAGATTCACTATGATTCCAGAGATCGGTCATTTTGCGTTGATTCTTGCACTGTGCGTTGCCGTGGTGCAGGGCATTCTTCCTATCTACGGTGCGGCGGTGGGGAGCTCGGCGTTGATGGCCGTGGCCAAGCCGGCGGCGCGCGGACAGTTTCTCTTGGTCCTCACTGCGTTCGGCTGTCTCGCGTACGCGTTTGCTGAGAAGGATTTCTCCGTCCTGTATGTCGCGGCCACAAGCAATTCGCAACTTCCGCTTCATTATCGCCTGGCGGCTATCTGGGGCGCGCATGAAGGATCGCTGCTTCTATGGACTCTGATCCTGACCCTCTGGATGTTTGCGGTCACGCTGTTCTCCGCTCATCTTCCAGAATCCACACGGTCTCGTATTCTCGGTGTGATGGGCCTCGTCAGTATCGGATTTCTTTTGTTCATGCTGACGGTCTCCAATCCGTTCGAACGGTTGATCCCTGCCGCTGCTGAGGGACGCGACCTGAATCCGCTCTTGCAAGATCCCGGCATGGTGATCCATCCGCCGATGCTGTACATGGGATATGTCGGATTCTCGGTGGCCTTTGCCTTCGCGATTGCTGCGTTGCTAGGGGGAAATCTCGATGCAGCTTGGGCTCGCTGGTCTCGCCCATGGACGACGGTTGCGTGGTGCTTTCTGACGGTTGGCATCGCGATGGGCAGCGGCTGGGCCTATTACGAGTTGGGCTGGGGTGGCTGGTGGTTCTGGGATCCGGTTGAGAACGCTTCGTTCATGCCATGGCTGGCAGGGACGGCGTTGGTTCACTCATTGGCTGTCACGGACAAACGCGGAGGATTCAAAGTCTGGACGGTTCTCCTGGCCATCATGGCCTTTTCGTTGAGTCTTCTTGGGACATTCCTCGTGCGGTCAGGTGTGCTGACTTCCGTGCATGCCTTTGCGACCGACCCAAAGCGCGGGATGTTCATTCTGGCTTTTTTAGCGATCGTGATCGGTGGGTCGCTGGCCCTGTATGCATGGCGAGCACCGCGCGTAGGGTTGGGCGGCAGTTTTGAGTCGGTGTCGCGTGAGGGAATGTTGCTCGCGAACAACGTGTTGCTGGTGGCGGCGATGGGCTCAGTACTGTTAGGAACGCTGTACCCCTTATTTTTGGACGCGCTGGACCTTGGCAAGATCTCAGTCGGGCCTCCGTATTTTGACTCGGTGTTTGTCCCGTTGATGGCTCCAGCAATTTTCTTGATGGGAATCGGTCCCCTTGCTCAGTGGAAAAAGGCTAGTGTGCCAGACCTGACCAAGCGCTTGCGGTGGGCGTTCGGGGTGAGTGTGGTCACGGCGATCACATTACCGATTGCCATGGGCAATTGGACGCCCTTGCTCAGCCTTGGCCTCTTACTGGCGATCTGGATCATCACCACGGCCGTGGTGTCGTTACGAGAACGGTTGACGCATGTCGCCGGCAATAGCCTTACAGAGCGGTTGGCCTCTGTGCCTAGATCCTATTGGGGGATGCTTGTCGCGCATTGCGGCATCGCGGTGTTTATCGTCGGTGTGACCATGGTGAAGGGCTTTGAAACGGAAAAAGATGTGAAGATGAATGTGGGAGAAACAGCGACGATCGGTGACTACACGTTCCGATTCGATGGTGCGCAGGATGTGGTTGGCCCGAATTACACGGCGGCCCGTGGGAACTTCTCGGTGAGTCGTGATGGTCGAGAGACGACGGTTCTCAATCCCGAGAAGCGGCGGTATACGGCTCAGAACCAAATCATGACCGAAGCGGCGATCGATGCCGGATTGTTGCGGGATCTGTATGTATCGTTGGGAGAGCCGCTCGATGATGGAGCCTGGAGCGTGCGGCTCTATCATAAGCCGTTTGTCGATTGGATTTGGGGCGGATGTTTTATCATGGCGCTGGGTGGTGTGCTCGCCATCAGCGATCGCCGGTATCGCATTGCCTGGCGTCGGCAAGAGCCGGCTGTGCCTGCGGCTACTCGCGCAGCAAGGCGAAAAGTGGCATGAACCGCTTTCTCCTGCCGCTGTCGATTTTTATTGTTGTCGTGGTGTTTCTCGGGATCGGCCTGAAGCTCAATCCTCGGGAAATTCCATCTCCTCTCGTCGGGAAGGCCGCACCGGATTTCTCTCAGCCGCAGTTGTTCGAGCCATCAAAAGTATTTTCGCCGGCGGATATGAAGGGGAAAGTGTGGTTGCTCAATTTTTGGGCTTCGTGGTGCAGTGGGTGTAAGACGGAACATCCGGTCCTGATGGATCTGGCGAAGTCCGGGGAGGTGCCGATCTACGGCATGGATTATAAGGATCAACGCGACGAAGCGATGACCTGGTTGAGCCGGTGGGGTAATCCCTATCCGATTGTGGGCGTGGATGACGCAGGCCGGGTCGGGATCAACTATGGAGTGTACGGAGTGCCCGAGACCTACGTGATCGATAAGCAAGGGGTCATCCAGTACAAGCAAATTGGTCCGTTGGATCCTGAGACCGTTGAGAAAAAGATCATTCCCCTCGTCAAGCAGCTTGAAGCACAATGAACATACAATGGATCGCACTCATCGTCGCTCTGTTCCTGTCCGGGCCCGTCTGGGCTGGTGAAGCCAGGCCGTTGGCTGATGACCCGGCGAGCGAAGCACGGCTCAAACATCTTGCCGTTGAACTGCGCTGTTTGGTGTGCCAGAACCAGACCTTGGCCGATTCCAACGCTCCGCTCGCCGAAGACCTGCGTCGGGAGGTCAGGGAAATGATTGCGAAGAACATGAGTGATCAGGAGATCATCGAGTTTCTGACGGCGCGGTATGGCGACTTTGTTTTGTACCGACCGCCACTCAAGGCCACGACGACCCTTCTGTGGGTCGGGCCGTTTGTGCTGGTGATTGTGGGCGCGACTGCGCTGATTATCACGTTGCGACGTCGGGCCGGTAAGGTGGTCGATGTGCCGGTCACGGAAGACGAGCATCGACGAGTCGAACAGTTGTTGGCCGAAGGAGGGAAGCGTCCATGACGGTAACATTCTGGTCTATCGTGTCCGCCATGACTCTTGCTATTCTAGGGCTTGTCCTACGCCCGCTGTTGATGCGCCAGTCAACTGTGACCAATGAACAAGAGAAGAAATTGCCGGTGTATCGGCAGCAGTTTTCGGAGCTGGAGCAAGATCTTGCCGGTGGGTTGCTGACCGATGAGCAGTACCAGGCCGCACGAAGTGAACTGGAGCGCCGCGTACTCGAAGAGACCGGTTCTACTGATACTTCAACGACGACTACGGGAGGACTTGTGAATCTTCGATTTGTCGCGCTGTCGTTAGCAATGATTATTCCCGCGTCCAGCGGTGTGCTCTATTGGACGTTGGGGAATCCTGCGGCCATGACCCATCCGGCAGTGTCCGCCGCCTCTCAAGGCGGACCCGGCGGCGATACGCAGATGGCGGAGGGGTTGAACCAGCTGATCGAACAATTGCGAAAGAAGTTGGAGCAGAATCCCAA
The DNA here is from genome assembly GCA_019636945.1 of Nitrospira sp. GTDB lineage: Bacteria > Nitrospirota > Nitrospiria > Nitrospirales > Nitrospiraceae > Nitrospira_D. The sequence goes on from JAHBWO010000004.1 coordinate 23,195, forward strand.
CGATGCGATCGGCTGGGGGTTGCTCGCGCGATCCTACATGGCAATGGAGCGGTACGCGGATGCAGTGCCCATCTTTGAACGGGCGACGAAGCTTGATCCTGACAATGCGAGTCTTCTCGCCGACTATGCGGATGCCCTCGCGGTGCATCAGGGGCGTAAGCTTGAGGGGCGGCCGGAAACCTTGATCCAAAAGGCGTTGAAGCTTGATCCGCACAACGTCAAGGCCCTCATGTTATCAGGGACGATTGCATATAACCGGAAAGATTTTGCCCGCGCGGTCAAGGAGTGGGAAGATGCCCACGCCTATCTCCCAGCTGACGAACAAGAATCGTCTGATCAGCTCAAGGCCAGCATCGCCGAAGCGAAACGGCGAATGGGTGGTGGGCCGAGTATGAATATGCTGGTGGCGAATCCGCCGATGGAGCAGGCGAAGCCAGCCAAGGCGGCCGCGCCATCCGGCCAGTCTCGCGCGATTACGGGCAAGGTGGTATTAGGGCCGAATCTGGCGAACAAGGGTTCTTTGCCCGACACGCTGTTCGTGTTTGCCAAGGATGTGGCGGGTCCACCGATGCCGGTGTCTATTGTGAGGGCCTCGAGAAAGGATCTCCCGTTTACTTTCCGGCTTGATGACTCTACGAGCCCGATGCCGTCGAGAAAATTGTCGGATATCGACACCGTTGTTATCGTCGCGCGCCTTTCGAAATCCGGAAGGGCAATGGCGGAAAGTGGAGACTTGGAAGGAATGAGCCAGCCGATCAAGCCGGGTGCTGAAAACATTACGGTCGTCATCGATCGGGAGCGTCCGTGACCGAAGTGGAATCCTTATGGTTTTGATGAAGAAATCTGCGACGTTCTCCGATCGCGACGCATGAAAATTTCTTGACACTCGGATGGGGCTGAGCTATATTTCGCCGCCATTCTATTTCTAATTTTGCGCAATAGAAGTAAGTAGATACAAGCGTGCAATGAGTAAGTGTTTGTTGAAGGACAGAGCGCACTGGCCATCAAACGGAAGGAGAGAGCTGTGACGGTAAAACACATGGTGAAGTATGCGCTGGTGATCTGCGGCGTGCTGCTAGCCGCCCAGGCCCAGGCGAATTTCCCCACCGTGCCGAAGGAAACCTATGAGGCGCTCAAGATCGATCGATCGGCCTCGCCCAAGGAGCTGTATGAAGCGCTCCTCAAGCGGTACCTTGACCCCGCGCAAGGTGTAGGCAAGGGGAAGTATGGAGACTATTGGCAACCGGTCTCCTTTAGTCGGTATTTTGATCCGCACACGTTCTATAAGCCGCCGCAAGCGGTGAAGGAAGTGGCCAGCCGCGAGCAGTGCGTGAAGTGCCACACCGATGAATCCCCGGGCTGGGTGGCGGCGTGGAAGAAGAGCACCCACGCGAACCTGGACAAGATCCGGAAGCTGACCCCGAAGGACGACACCTTCTATAAGAAGGCGAAGCTGGAGGCCGTCGAAGAGAACCTCCGCTCCCTCGGGAAGCTGGGCAAGGGGAGAAGCTGAGTTAGGCTGTAGCTGATTGCCACGTGGACATCAACACCACGAAGAAGGCGGACCACCGCAAGGACATCAAGTTGGCCACGGCCGACTCGCGGCGCCTGCCACTTGCAGGAATTTGCCGAGCGCGAAATCCGAGCGGGATACGGCCGAAGGATCAGTGGCCGAAGGGCCGTCCGTCGCACGCGCGGATTACAAGCGCGCCAACGTGGAAGTGGAAGTCTATGCGGCATGCCGCAGCGCGAGATTGCCGACGGCTGCACGGGCTGCCACGTCAATCAGAACAAGTGCATACGTGCCATGCGCGGCATGACTTCAACGTGGCGGAATCCCGGAAGCCGGAAGTTCGCGCCCAGTGTCACAGCGGGGCGGACCACAACAACTGGGAAGCCTACAGCCTGAAGCACGGGTTGAAGTATCAACGGGATAGAGACAAGTGGAACTTCAATATTCCGGATCAAGGAAGCCATGGCCAAGGGGGCCGAGACCGCGCCGACCTGCCAATACTGCCACATGGAGTATCAAGGCAAGATCGCCCACAACATCGTGCGGAAAGCACAATTATCCCTTGTGCCGGGCATTCGGGAGAACATCAAGATTCACCGCCGAGAAGCGCAATGACGCGTGGCAGTTGACCTCGCACCAATTGCCACTGGAGACCCATTCGCGCCTGGATGGAGTTCATGACAACGGGACCTTTCTCCGGCTTGGACAAGTACGATGAAGCCCACCATGGGTGGAAGAGCAGTGCCAAGGCCGGGTTGTTGACGGCCACAGAAGACCACCGCCCGGCGCCCCCGGCACCGGAGACCGATGGGCTCGAGAAGTTCTTCCAGATTTATTGGTCGAAGGGGAACAATCCGGTGGCCACGAGTTGCGGTTGTTTGAAATGGCGGAAGACCACTCTGGTGCAGTTGCACGTGAGCTTGGCCCACCAGTACTGGGGCCACACCTACATGAAGGCCGCGATGAACCGGGCCTATGTGGAGATCATGGATGACGACACGCGTTTGAAAGAGAAGTTGGATCTGCAAGCGTGCAGCTGCTGGAAGGGCATATGAAGAGCAGCTTAGTTGCAGAACCGACAGCGAGACCGGCAAGATCTCCCTGGGCGGCATCGGCGGCGGCATGATGCTGGCGGGGACGCTTGCGCTCGCCGGCTGGCGCCGGAATAAGAAGTAGGTGCCGTGTCGACGTCGTCCCTGAGTGAGCCGGTTTCACGTCCCTCAGGGGCCCCGAGGTTCCTCCCGTCACTAGGACTCTTCCTGGTGGCGGGAGGCCTTTTTTTACTAGGCTGGTTTTCCTACCTCTGGTTTAAACCTGCTCCCGTTCCATATAGTTATCAGCTCGTTGATGAGGGTGGGATATCAAAGTTCCCAAACCTTCCGTTGCAAGCATGGCCAGACTTAAAGATCAGTAAATATGAGCTGCGGGTTCAGTCCGTGGAGAAGCCGATTGCGGTTGTGTATCGTGCTACGAAGGCGAATGGCAGTTCTGTCTTATTGAACTGGGAAAGTTTGGTTTCAGAACCGATCGGGTTTATGGGCGGAGAGCTTGCCGAGCTGGCTACTATCGGTACCGATCTCACTCAGCATGTTCCCCAAGAAGGTCTAGTCTTGGCCTGGTGGGATATTTCACGACAGCTTCACCTACTGTCTGAGCGGGAAACGCTGTTTAAGTCTCATCTCGGACAGCCTCTGATCACACCATCCTATTGGAAAGATCGTGTTCCGGTTATTGCCGAATATGAGCACCAGTTTTGGGGTGACAAAGGCTCAACGGAAGAAGTTCAGAAGTTTCAACAATTTATTGATGCGCTTTCATCAGAGCCCACAAAAGGAGCTGCGCTGCTTCGTGAATTAGCAGGATCAAGAGAAGCCTATATTGTGGTACATCCAACCGACTTGTATAAAATCGGTCTTCTGCGACCGGATCGAATGGAAATTGCATTCAAGGATTTTCCGCTAACCGGGAATGTTCATGGACTGGCCAATCAAGTGAAAGCGTGGATGAAGGAATATGGCTACGACACCTATACTCTCCAGTCCCTTTCTGAAAAGGTGGTACGTGCCTATTTCCTCAACCAGAGTAAGAATGGGAAAATTTTACTGGCTCAAATGTTGCCGCTGATGAATTCAACGCCTATTGACTTCGAAGCGTTACAACTTGTCCATAAGCATGGCGGCTACTGGGTGTACAGGATTCCAGCTGCTCACAATCCTTCCTGAGTCTTGCAATCCAAAATATCAGGCTAGCAGTTCTGAATTTTCTCATGGTAAACTGACGCCGTCAGTAGCGAGCGAAAGTGAAAATGTTGTACGATCAAATTATTGGGTATTGGGATAGCAATCAAGCGGGCCTTATTTATACATCTATCGGAAAGGAGATGCCGTGAATTACCGCATTTTATCTGGATTGGCCGCTGCAGCGGTATTCCTTATCATGGCTGGGGCCGCCTCAGCCGACGGGACGTTCGAAGGCAGGAAAAAGTGTTTCAATTGCCATAAGGGCGAAGGCGAAGCCTGGGAAAAGACGCTGCATGGGAAGGCAATGGAGTCGCTCAAGCCTAGCAGAGGTAAGAAGAAGGACGAGGCGATGGTCAAGGCGAAGCTTGACCCTAAAAAGGACTATACAAAAGACAAGGATTGCGTTGGATGCCACGTCGACGGATTCGGTAAGGAAGGTGGCTACGTCATCGAAGAGCCGGAGAAATTCTTGACCGGCGTTGGGTGCGAATCCTGTCACGGAGCAGGAAGTGACTACCGTAAGATTCACCGGAAGGCTGGCGAAGCCTTCGAGAAGTCACAGAAAACTACCGAACGTGCCAGTTTAGTTGAGGCCGGGCAGGATTTTGAGTTTCAAGAAAAGTGTAATGCCTGCCACTTAAATTATGAAGGCTCGCCCTGGAAGGGCGCGAAGAAGCCCTATACTCCGTTCACACCGACCGTCGACAAGAAATACTCGTTTGATTTTGAAAAGTATGTGCGAGACGACAAGGCGATGCACACGCATTTCAAGCTTGCAGGGACATTCACTGGCCCACCAATGCCGAAGTTCCATGAGGAATTCCAAAAGGCCGCAAAGCCACCGGTAAAGTCCGATAAGGGTGGGGACGAATAACAATGCCAAAGCTCGGAACCTTAATTACTGGAGCGGTTTTGGGGATAGGGCTCATCACCGTGGTGTTCGGCGGTGAGGCTGCTATATCCAGGACCGAGTTTTGTATCAGTTGTCATTCCGAAATCTATCCCTATGAGGAGCTGAAGAAGTCCTCTCACTGGGGTGCGATCGGTATGGATCCCGGTTGTAAGGACTGCCACGTTCCTCAAGGGCTGTCGAATTTCCATAAGGCTGTATGGACTCATGTGGTGGATGGTGTTCCGTTCTTGATCAAAGAATTCACCACTGACTATTCGACGGTCGAAAAGTTCAATGAGCATCGTCCGGAAGCTGCGTTTCGTGCACGGATGAAGCTCAAGGAGTGGGATAGCCTCACGTGCCGCGCTTGCCACAAGAATACGAAGCCACCAGGGGCGTCAGCCAAGGCAGCACATGCGAAGATGCAAAGTGAAGGAGCCACTTGTATTGATTGCCACCAGAATCTGGTGCATAAAAAGGTTCCCGAGCATGATCTGAATGCCAGCATCGCGCAGGGGAAGCCGGTGATCAAGGAAGTGAAAAAGAAGGCAGACGACGACGAGGACGAGTAGGGCTACGACTTTCTTGGTCGTCGGTTGTTTGATTTTGAGGCGAGGCCGTGCATCATTGCCGATGTACGGCCTCGCTCGTTGATACCAGGAAGGTAGTACAATGAAGGCTGTTATTTCCCCGGTCCATTCAACCGGGACAAGGTGTTTTCCGGTGCTCCCGTCAATGCCCGCTGTCTGAGTTTCTCCCGCCATCGAGATGAGAGGGCCTTACAATCAGCCAGTTCCTGAGCGGCCTGTCGGTCTTGGACCAGGTGGTGCATGATCTGGTTTGCGGCTGACACGGTCCACTGTGGATAGGGACGTTCCTGAAGGACCAGCTTCTTCCCTGCCTGGACGTGCCCTTCCGTGAGGACGCGAAAATACCATCCGGTGCGACCTGTTTCCTGAACCCGAACGGCTAGATCCTTGATGCGCCAATAGCGAGCCAGTTTCCAGCAGGGTTGTCGAGGCTGAGAAATTTGTACCGTAGCCTCTCCCAGTTGAAAGACATCACCGATGCATACCTCCCTCTCCAAGAGACCTTGCGTGGTCAGGTTTTCACCAAAGCCACCCATGGGAAGCAGAGTGAACCCGACGGAATGCTCCCAATACGCATAATGCTCATGTGGGTAGACGTTAACGGCTTTGTCTAGGCCACCGTGATTGACGAGATCGGCTTGCCCATCACCCGTAAGATTGAGCGTTCCCAACCAAATCGATTCAGTGGTGGATTTCTTGAAGAAGCCGGTGGTCCACTCTTGAAGGGAACTCGATTGATCCAAAAAATCTGCTGAGGTCATACACTGTGGGAGGCCGACTTGTAGGGAGATGACCGTGGCGGTGAGATCCGTGTTCACAAAAACCACCTCATCCAGATTACCTCTCGCTTTCTGGTTGTTCATGGTCCCATGGGGACCACCAAGAGTTCGGCGTTGACACGTTCACCATTCGCCGATCCTCTTCAAACCCCATCCTGACTTATGCCAGTGGGCGAGCCGCTTCATGCTTCGCAAGGTTGGTCCGGCTCCGCCAATCGCCACGGCATCCACGAGGCAGTACCAGGCACCCGCGCCACTCGGGGGATTTCCCTGAGGCCATCCCAAGAGAGGATCGATGGCGGCCCATTCCCAGGCACCGACTGCGGTGCCGATCAATTCAAGCCAGGTCGTGATAAAGAACGCTGCCAGGTAAACCATCGGTGAGCGACCGATCAGCAGCCAGACTAAAAAAATTGCAAACAACAAGGCCCCAACCCAATCCCCGCGGTTTGGATAGCCACTGACTCCCCACAGCGACCAAGTTCCCCAGACTCCAATGACAAACAGAGCGATTTTCCCAGGGTGCCGCACAAACAAGGCCGACCGTGCCAGTGCAACTGCGGTGAGATAGACCATCCCATGTCCTGGCGGGACGTAGGCGGGCACATTTTCAAAACGGTAGGTGTAGCCTCCCATATAAATAGAGGCGAAGTGCTCACCAATGGTTGCAAAGAGAACGGCAATGGCAACTTGCGTTCTGGTTTCTCGATTCTCGCCAATCAGTAAAGCGACGAGAAAGATCCACGCGCAGACTCCAAGGAGGTGCTGGCGTTCGACGCTGGCACTGATCTCCATGACACAACTGATTGCCACGCTGAAGAACGTGAAGGCGGCAATTGCATAATCCCTCACTCGGTGGCTATCGAGCGTAGTGGGGCCAGGGAAATGGCGGACGGCTACTTGAGCAATAGAACGAAGCCACCGTGAGAAGGAAACAGGAGCTGATGGGGCATTCATGTGTCTTATGCTGTCTTTCGAGAAGGTACACTACCCTGCGTCGTGCCCCTATCTATCAGCCTCGTTGAACGTGAGCTCGAACGTTTTTCATCATACAGGAGCCGGAAAAGGTGGGCAAGTTCGTGGGCGCTCAGTGTTTATGGACGGACAGTCACGGGCTACGGGCGAGCAGACGTTGACAAGGACACTGGCCGCTCCTCGTCTTCAGCCGGGTTACGACGGACCAGGGGGCGGCCTCTGTTCAAGACCAACAGGTACTTACTTCTTGATCTGTTCCGAAAGAAATCTTTCAAGACCGACTTGGTCGATGGTTCGAAGTCTTGTCTCGAACCAATCAATATGGCTCTCCGTGTCTTCAAGCATGTGCTCCAGCAGATGTCGGGTGGTAAAATCGCTGACTGTGGCACAGTGGGCAATGGCTGTGCGAAGCAATTCGACGTCTTCGCGTTCAAATTCAAGATCGGCCCGAAATAACGCTACGACATCTTTTCCATGTGTCACAGATTCAAGACGTTCCATCTCCGGCGTACCGTCCAAATACAGAATATGATGAACAAGTCCTGCCGAGTGCTGCATCTCATCGTTTGCGAGATGGCTGTAATACTCATGAAGTCGTTCATATCCCCAGTTTTTACAGAAGCCCGCATGCAGCAGGTATTGATGTATGGCGGTCAGCTCGGCAGTGAGTATGTGATTGAGTTGTTCCAGGACCCCTTCTTTGGCCTTCATGATCTCCCTCAAGATTCGTGTTTAATCTGTTCAGCGAGGTAATTCTCAAGCCCAACCTGTTTGATGGTTTCCAGTTGAGTTTCGATCCAATCTATATGTGCATCGACATCCTTCGCCATATCTTCCAACATGTGTCGAGTTGTGAAGTCCGTTACTTTTGTACAGTGAACGATTCCTTCATTCAGCAGAGTCAACATCTCCTGTTCAGCCTTCAAGTCCAATTTCAGTTGTTCTGCAACAGTCTCACCGACTTGGACCGTGTTCATGCGCTGCACATTCGGGACCCCTTCCAAATAGAGGATATGACTGATCAGTTCATCGGCATCCTTCATTTCATCGATACTTCGCTCTCGCACCTTGCAATGGAGCCGTTCATAGCCCCAATTCTCACACATCTTGGCGTGAACGAAGTACTGATTGATAGCCGTCAGGTCTGCGGTCAAAACCTTATTTAAAATAGCGATAACCCCATCTTTTGCTTTCATGATGACTGCCCTCCTTTTCGTATCAACCCCGTCCTCTGTTCTCATTATCAGCACGTCTTGGCGTTGTCGTCAACTCAAGCAATAGATACATTTCGAGTTTGTCTCTCAGTGTCGATGAAATGGGTTCTCAGTATTGCAAGAAGCGGTGTGTGCCGCAGATGCCTCTTGATGGTCGGATGGAGTGTCGCCGCTGAAAGGTTTGGGAAATGACCAAGAGCCGAAAAGGATGTGACGGAGATGTGTGAATGCGGTTTCCTCGTAGGAGCGCAGACGGGTGAGCAGCTTCTGCAGTGGTGTTGCATAATCCGGACTATGCCATCGCGAATCCTACCACCATCGAGTACTTGAAAGAGTCGTTTGCGGGGTGGTACATTTTTGAGATCTTAATTGCTTGGAACATTAACGGTAACTATTGAAGTCATGATCAAGCTAATAACTCGCGTCGGTGTGCCCCTCTTGATTCTTACGATCACGACAGTCTTCAGTCCTGGGCTTGTTGCTGCGCACGGTAATGTATCCATCGAAGAGGATATCTGCGTACGCAAGGTCGGTGGGAATATGGTGCACTTGAGTGCCTACCAACCGCAGATTGAGCCGAAGGCCGAGTATTGTACGGACATTCCGGATGTCGGTGATACATTTCTGGTTGTGGATCTTGTCGATCCAGGCCTCCGGACACTCCCGGTGGGCGTCAAGATCATTCGCGGGGTCAATGAAAACGAGCAAGACGAAGCCAAGACTGTGGCCTATTGGAAACCGGTCTCTCATCCGGATGGGATTCTTAGAGGAGAAGCACGGTTGGAGAAAGGCCTTTACAAGTTGATCATTACGGCAGAAGGCCTGAGCCCTTCCGCTTATTTACTGCGAGTGCAACAGGTTGACTACTCGAAGCTGGGGCGTTCGGCGTTAGGCCCACTGGCACTGTTGCTGGTGCTTGGCGTGGTGGGGTATGAACTCTCGAAGTCGAGTAGAATGCGAAATTGGTGGGCGTCCCGACGACGTTCGTAGATAAGCTTGCGGGCAATGGGGATGTCGATGTCGTCACTTCACTTTTCCACAGAGGGATCATTTATGAGGCCTTTCGTCTATCTTAAGCTGACAGTTGCATGTGTGGTATGTGCTCTGAGCGTCTTTGTCTCCACGCAGGCCCACGCTCACGGCGGACTGTCCATGGCCGAGGACATGTGCAAACTCACGGTTGGTACGTATACGATGCATTTCAGCGGGTACCAACCTGAAAGTACACAGCAGAAGCAATTCTGTGAAGACATCCCCGCAACCGGGCACACAATCGTCGTGCTTGATTATATCGAGCAAGAACTTCGCACCCTTCCTGCTGAAGTCCGAATTATTAAAGACACCGGATCGGAAGACAATATCGAAGCCATTACCGTCTTCCATCTTCCAGCGAAGGTCTATGCCAATGGTTCCATTGACTTTAATCATACGTTTGAGCAGCCTGGGAAATTTGTTGGTATCGTGACGGTGGGAGAAAAGGGAGAGCATATCTCCAAATTTCCATTCTCGGTAGGGGAACCGAAAGTATTTTCGAAATTCCTGAACATCTATATGATTCCTGTTGCTGCTGTGCTCATTGTTGGGGGCATCGTCTTTTTCATGCGGGATCGCGGAAAGCCTTCACAGATTGCGGCTTCCTGATACGGGCAGCATCGAAGTTACGATGCATTGAATTGTAAGGAAAGAAGAGGTCCTACGATGTTTTCTCATGCTCTGGTTCGTGCATGGATCGGTTGTCTTTTTCTGTTGGTCGCCGCGCCCTTCCCGGCGATGGCCCAGCATGGACATGAATTAGCAGCGGATACCTGTGTGCTCCACGTCGGTCCGTATAAGATGTATTTTCACACCTATCTGCCGGATATGTATTACGATCGGCAATTTTGTCAGGAACTTCCTGCCATCGGGAACGCGGTCCTGGTCCTGGACTTTGTGGAACATGAACTTCGTTCCGTCCCGGTCGAGGTGAGGGTAATCAATGATACGGGCTCGGAAGAAAATCTTGAGGCCTCGACGATTGCGCACCTTCCGTCCAAGGTTTACCCAACCGGATCGATTGACGTGAAGTACAATTTTGACAAACCCGGCAAGTTCGTGGGGCTGGTGTCGGTCGGTGAAAAGCAGGAACATGTTTCTCGGTTTTCATTTTCGGTCGGTGAAACAGGAGCGGTCTCACACCTGATGCACTACATCACCGTGTTTATACCGGTTCTGGTTGGTCTCATTGTGGCGGTGTATTATACCTTTCGTGATCGTCGGAAGCCTTCACAAGCCACCGTCTCATAGGCGTCAGGCTGGTACGGAATCGCTGACCTAACCGGGTGACGATGCTGAATATTCTTCGGGACTACAATGGAGCATGCGGAAGGCTGATGATCACATCACTGAATAGGCGCAAGACTCTAAGGGGCCCTCTCTTTCTCGTGGTGGCAGTTGTGGCATTGGCGTTAGGTATGCCTACAGCCTCGGTGCTTGCCCATTCGATGTTGGTGAAGGCAGAGCCGGCTCGACGGGCGGTCCTCACGAAGGCACCAAATCAAGTGCGTTTATGGTTCAATGAAAAGATTGAGGGAGATTACGCCTCGTTGGTCGTTCTGGATGACAAGAAACAGTCGATTACTGATGTCAAGCCGACACTCGCATCTGATGACCCTAAGTCGATCATCCTGCCGTTGCCTGAGTTGGTCCCCGGCAAATACTCCATCAAGTTTCGTGTCCTCTCGGTCGATGGGCATGTCGTCGAATCGTCTTTCGACTTCACGGTGAAGGGCGAAGCACAAAAGAAATGATCGAGTTTGCTGGTGCGCTGTTTCGTGGTCTGCAGCTAGTTTCCTCCATGCTGCTGATCGGCGGGTGCGTGTTTTTGGCTATCGCCGGTCAGCAAGGCGCTGCGCCGGGACCTTCTTGGCGGACACGCCTGGTCAAGACCTTCCCATGGTTGGCCCTCACTCTCCTCGTCGGTTTATTCGGCCTGCTCGCCACCACGACAGCCCAAGCGACCGGGGTTTCTGGCAATGCGTGGAACCTGCAGGCCTGGATGGACTTTTTGCAGAAGACCCGGGTCGGATTCATTTGGATCCTGCGCGCTGCGAGTGCTTTGGCCGTCCTGGCGGTCGTGCTGTACATTCGGATTTCGCCCCCGGCGCAATGGCGGTACATTGCGGGGGCCGTCGTCGCTGCGCTGACCCTGGCTCTGGGTTCTCTCGCGAGTCATTCCGCCGCCGAAGAACAAGCCGCCGTGGCCACGGTGATCTATGCCCTACATCTCATCGTCGCCAGCATCTGGTTTGGCGGGCTTCCTGGCGTGATCCTTGTTGCCTCTACGGCGGTGACTGGCCCGATGAGCGAAAAATCCTGTGCCGGCGAGGTGTTGAGCAGATTTTCGGCATTGGCTCTGTACACGATGATCACCATCGTCGTCTCGGGTCTCATCGTGGCCAATCTCATGATCGACACCAATTACGCCGGATTGGTTGCGACCACCTATGGTTGGCTCCTCATCACGAAATTGACGTTGCTGGGGATCATTCTTGTAATTGCATCACGCGCCAAGTCGGTGTGGGTGCCGGCGCTGAACCAGAGTCCTGACAGTGCCGCAGCCGGCGGGCAGAAACTCCAGACGTGGGTGAGAATCGAGTTCAGTCTGGCTATCTTGCTTGTCATCGTGGCAACGGTGTTGGCCAATGCAGTACCGGCCAAGCACGATGTCATCGATCATTGGCCCTATCCCTTCCGATTTTCAATCGATGCCAATTGGGTTGATCCGTTAGTGCGCACCATCGTATTGACCGGCTTCGTGTTCCTCATCACGGCCGGAATCACGATTGTTCTCGGTCGCAAGAAACAGTGGGCAACTTCGTGGCGAATCGCTATTCCGACAATGTTGGGAATTCTCGGCCTTGGCGCGACGCTGTATCCCCTTTCCGTGCAATCATACCCGGAAACCTATCGGAAAACACCGGTCCCGTTCGATGCCATCTCGATTGCCAATGGGGTTGACCTCTTTACGGCGAACTGTATTCCGTGTCATGGACCGCAGGCAAAAGGAAATGGTGTCTTGGCAAAAGCGTTACCGAAGCAACCGGTTGATCTTCTGACGGAGCCTCATACTGCCATGCACACGGCGGGTGATTTCTTTCATTGGCTCACCTACGGACGATTCAACGGCGTCATGCCGGCCTTCGGGGAGAAACTTTCAGAAGAGGACCGCTGGGATCTGCTGAACTTTCTCCATGCCAATAACCGAGGCTATCAGTCGAGGATCATCACGCCCCGTATTCTGCCCGAACAACCCTTTCTGGCGACGCCGAACTTCTCGTACAGCGCACAGGACGGTTCAAGCGGCACACTGAAAGATTTCCGTGGCAAGCAGAACTTACTGCTCGTCCTCTTCTCTTGGCCGGAATCGCGGGAGCGGCTTGATCGACTTCGTTCCGTTGCAGGCGAGATTGCGAAGAATAATACAGCCATATTGGCTGTCCCTATGACGGACGTGTCTTCTGATGAATTGGCCGTAGTCGTGCGGGATATGCCATTCCCGGTCGTTACGCAGGGGGCGCGTGAAATCTCCAGCAGTTATGTCCTGTTTCGAAGAACGCTCTCTCTTCCTGACTTGTTTGGAGAAGGGACGAGACCGAAGCACATCGAGTTTCTTTTTGATCGATTTGGTTACCTGCGGGCCAGGTGGATCTCTCAAGGGGATGGGGCTGGGTGGACGGACGTCGCTCTCTTGACGCAACAAATTACGCAGCTCAATCAGGAACGAGAAATTCTCCCACCTCCTGGCGACCACGTTCATTGACAGCCGCTTTCCCCGCGTGGGGATCTGTATACCGGTCAGCCGCACTGGTCTGAGTCGCCCCATCCGCTCAGTAGATAGGGGGTCGATTTTGGCTGGGCGCAATCCATCAGTCTTTATAATCAACCTTCAAGTTTCTATGGGCTGAGTAGGATCTTACCTGTCTATGTAGGAAGCTATGGACGGGACGCGGTCGGACTTTGCCGACAGAGCGTGATAGCCGAGAAAGGAATGAGACAGTGCTTTGATGAGTCAGGTGTCTCTCTCGTGCACTCAGTCACCCCTACTAATGTGTGATCTTGACTTCCCAGATTCTGGAGGAGTATACCTCAGGCACCTGACTAAGGCCTTGATTTGAACTATAGAGTAGGGATTGGTTAGTCTTCTTCATGATGTCTTCATGATGATATCTTCATGATATTTTGCTTGACTCATCTTAAAGCTTTGTCGGATACTTGCGGACCTTTTACGGGCTCCATCGTGAAAATTCATACAGTGCCTGCGGTGGGGGTTGTGTGTTTGGACCATGGTAATCAGTAGTTGCACGTTTTCATTTAAAACAAGGAGGTAGCGGACATGGCAGCTGACAGTTCCGGGCGGGGCTATGACGTCTCGCAGTGGTACGATTCGAAGCCGGTGAAGATCGGCTGGTTTGCGATGTTGGCGATCGGGGTGTTTTGGGTGGTGTATCAGCGGACCTTCGGGTATTCGCACGGGTTGGATTCGATGACCCCGGAATTTGAGTCGGTGTGGATGGGGCTGTGGCGGTTTAACATTGTGGCCAATGCCCTCTTCTTTGCCGTCTCGATCGGCTGGATCTGGGTGACACGGGATCGGAACCTGGCGAACCTGGACCCGAAGTTGGAGCTGAAGCGGTACTTTTACTGGATGGGGTGGTTGGTGTGCTACATCTGGGGCGTGTACTACGCGGGGAGCTACACGTTGGAGCAGGATGCGGCGTGGCACCAAGTGATCATCCGGGACACGAGCTTTACGGCGAGCCACATTGTGGCGTTCTACGGGACGTTCCCGCTGTACATTACGTGCGGGGTGTCGAGCTACCTGTATGCGCAGACGCGGTTGCCGCTGTATAGCCAGGCGACGTCGTTCCCGTTGGTGGCGGCGGTGGTGGGGCCGATGTTCATTCTGCCGAACGTGGGGCTCAACGAGTGGGGGCATGCGTTCTGGTTTGTGGATGAGCTGTTTGCGGCGCCGTTGCACTGGGGCTTCGTGACGTTGGGCTGGTGTGGGTTGTTCGGAGCCGCGGGCGGCGTGGCGGCGCAGATCGTGAGCCGGATGTCGAATCTGGCGGACGTGATCTGGAACAACGCGCCGAAGAGCATCCTGGATCCGTTCCCGGCCCAGGTGCAGAGCGCCAAGAGCGTGTACTAGCAGCAATGGTTTAGTAGTTCACTTGTATCATTGGTCGATATCAGAAGCTGGTCCAGGCAGTTTCGATACTCACGAGTGTCCGGGCCATTTCTGGTCGGCTAGAATGACGGAGGATGTCAGTTATGTTTAGAACCGATGAAATTATCAAGGCCTCGAAATTGCCGCCGGAAGGTGTGGCAATGTCCCGGCACATTGATCACATCTATTTTATCCCGATTTTGTTCATCACCATCGTCGGGACCTTTCACATGCACACCGCATTGCTGTGTGGAGACTGGGACTTCTGGCTAGACTGGAAGGATCGGCAATGGTGGCCCATCGTCACTCCGATTACGACCATTACCTTTTGTGCCGCACTTCAGTATTACAATTGGGTGAACTATCGTCAGCCATTCGGCGCGACGATCACCATTCTGGCTCTCGGTTTCGGAAAGTGGATTGCCGTCTATACCTCTTGGTGGTGGTGGTCCAATTATCCGCCGAACTTCGTCATGCCTGCGACACTGCTTCCTAGCGCACTGGTCCTGGACATCACGCTCTTGCTGACCAGGAACTGGACGTTGACGGCTGTGATCGGAGCCTGGATGTACGCCATTTTATTTTACCCGAGCAACTGGCCAATCTTTGGCTATAGCCACACCCCGATTGTGGTGGACGGCTCGCTGCTCTCATGGGCAGACTACATGGGCTTCATGTATGTCCGTACCGGGACGCCTGAGTACATCCGAATGATCGAGGTCGGTTCGTTGCGCACCTTCGGTGGTCACAGCACCATGATCTCGGCGTTCTTCTCTGCGTTTGCATCGTCACTCGTGTACGTTCTGTGGTGGCAGTTCGGGAAGTTCTTCTGCACTTCTTACTTCTACTTCACGGATGACAGGCAGAGAACGGTGAAGGTTTACGACGTATTCGCCTACGCCACGTTAGCACATGGCGATAAGGCAAAAATCGGGGGGAAAGCATGAACGCCAAACAAGCCTTTAAACGCTGGGTTTTGGGCTTCTGCGGAGTTGCGACACTGGCGTTCTCGCCTGTGGTCGATGTGACTCCCGCATTTGCTCATGGAGAGCGCTCCCAGGAACCATTCCTGCGGATGCGCACTGTGAACTGGTATGATACGGAATGGGTCGGTAAGTCGACCAAGGTCAATGACGTAACAGAGTTGCGTGGCAGGTTCCATTTGTCGGAAGACTGGCCTCGCGCCGTCGTGAAGCCGCACCGTACGTTCTTGAACGTAGGGTCTCCGAGCTCGGTGTTTGTTCGTCTGAGCTCGAAGATGAACGGTGTTCCGATGTTCAACTCGGGACCGCTCGATATCGGCGGCGACTATGAATACGTCGTCAAGCTCAAGGCGAGACTCCCGGGTCACCACCACATTCACCCCATGCTTGCGATCAAGGAGGCCGGTCCGGTCGCTGGTCCAGGTGGGTGGATGGACATCACGGGTCGATACGAAGACTTTACGAACCCAATTAAGACCCTCACTGGTGAGACGTTCGATTCAGAGACCATGGGTGGCATGACCGGAATCATGTGGCACCTTTTCTGGGTGGTCGTCGCATGTTTCTGGGTAGGTTGGTTCATGATTCGTCCGATGTACTTGGTTCGTGCCCGCGTCCTTGCGGCTTACGGAGACGAGATTCTGTTGGACCCGATCGACCGTAAGGTCGGTGCTGCAATGCTCGTGTTCGTGTTGGTCGTTGTGGTTGTTGGGTACTTGGCAGCCGAGTCCAAACATCCGATCAGTGTTCCTCTGCAGGCCGGTGAAACCAAGGTGAAGCCGTTGCCTGTGAAGCCGAACCCGTTGGCCATTGAAGTCACTCATGCCGAATACGATGTTCCTGGTCGTGCATTGCGCATGAATCTTCATGTGACCAACAACGGCACTCAGCCGATCAGCATCGGAGAATTCACCACGGCCGGTATTCGGTTCACCAACAAGGTTGGTGCGGCTAAGGTGGATCCGAACTATCCACCGGAGCTGGTGGCCAGTGCTGGACTGACCATGGACAAAGAAGGCGCTATTATGCCAGGTCAGACGGTAGATATTAAGATCGAGTCGAAAGACGTTCTCTGGGAAGTGCAGCGGTTAGTGGACATTCTCCACGATCCGGATCAGCGCTTCGCAGGGTTGTTTATGTCTTACACCGAAGGCGGTGAAAGGCTCATCAATCCGGTCTGGGCTCCAGTTCTTCCAGTCTTCACGAGATTGGGAGCCTAACGAGCTGACAACTGGATAAGTCGAATATCGGCCCGTCGCATCGCAAGGTGTGACGGGCCGATGTTTTTTCGGCATTGTGTTTCTTGTTCCTCACTCAGTATTTAGCTGATACCACCATTAATTGTTGCTGCCGGGCAGCTTGACTGTAGCTGGTTTGTATCCATTCTCAAGACTGAACTTCAGTGTTCAATGAAAAAATCAGGTCAGTGGTAGGCAGGAATGCAGACCCTGTATTAAGGCGATGGTGTGAGGCTCAAGACGTTCAGTATGGGAGGAGAAGTGTCTGCTACTCGTGTGAGCGATGCCTCTTGGTCCTTCATATCTATGAAGGACCAAGAGGCGGGGATCAAATCAATGGACAGCAGGCACTATCATGATGGGAATGAGAGGGTGAAGCGGACGACTCGGGCATCGTCATTGTTCGTGGGGTTGCTGTCTGTGGCATTAACCCCTTCCCAGCCGACTGCAACTGCATTTCTTAGATCTGGGGACAAAGCGAGTCCGAAGAGGGCATCATTCGAACCGCCAAAATCAATGAGCGCTAGACCGTTGCCATTGAGTTTTGTCTCCCGCTGGCCGCTAGGTGTGAGCAAGACCACCACCCCGTCTTGAGTGGTGGCAGTTTGCTTTCCTTGTCCCACAATTAATACGCGCTGGTCCGGCAAAACTCTCACGGTTCGGCCTCGGTCGTCTTGGCCGGCAACATCGATTGTGGTTAGACCTCCGTCCCCGTACGATTTATCCCATGTGCCATCAGACAAAAATCTTGCGCTGATGATATCGACCGTTCCTCCTGACGTATCTCGTCCATAGCCGGCGATTACCAAGTTTGTCCCCTGTAAGGCCACATCGTAGGCTTCTGCAACAAATGGGAGCAGGGCAACATTCACCACTCCATCTCGACCGAAGCCGGTGTCGAATTGGCCGTCGGAAAGTAGCCGGAAGAGGACAGTGGTTACCACACCGGCGTCAGAGGTATGACCACTGACCACGATTTTCCCATCAGGCTGCACGAGTGCGGTGCGGAGGTTATCGTTTCCCTTACCGATATCTAGAGTGACAAGTCCGTTCGTGCCGAATGTGTTGTCCCTCGTGCCGTTCGCAGTCAATTTCATGACGGCGTAATCGGAGTCGGACCGGTTTGCTCCGTCAGCTACTTTTCCTCCGATGAGCAAAAGCTCGTCTCCCGGCAATAATGTTAGTCCCCAGGCGGTATCCCCTCGAAAAGCCGTACCGGTGACCTTTCCTATACTCAGGTCGAGGCGGGTG
This sequence comes from Nitrospira sp., assembly GCA_019636945.1. Lineage (GTDB taxonomy): Bacteria > Nitrospirota > Nitrospiria > Nitrospirales > Nitrospiraceae > Nitrospira_D. Next base: position 41,075 of record JAHBWO010000004.1, read on the forward strand.
ATCCCCTTGTTGCCGAATGTCTGATCCAATTGCCCCGTAGCTTCAAGGCGAACCACGGCGATGTCCGTATCTCGCGCCCCGTCCCCGGTGGCTGCTGTGTCATGCTCGATCGGACCGGCAATCACGATTTTTCCATCAGACTGGACGATAATGGACCGCGCTAGCTCGGCTGTTTTACCAGTACCGACGGCCACATTAACGGTCGCAATACCGTTTGATCCGAAGGAGGTATCCAGGCCGCCGGTCACACCAAAGCGTGCAACAGCCATCTGACTATCATCGGCGATCGTGGTAAAGCCTGCTGCGTAATACTGATTCCCTGTCGTCCCGGTGACTGCGAGGAAGCGGTCCGTTTCCGTCGCTGAGAGTGGCACAGACAGGATGTCGCTATTCAGAGTGGCAGGCACAGATGTGTTGGAGGTTGGAGATACTTCGTCGCCGCTGCATCCCGTGAAGGAAAAAGAAAAGCTGACTAACAGTAGTCCAAGAATGGAGCGGAGATAACGATACAAGCATGGTTGTTCAGGTTTTGATTTCATGACGTTCCTCTTCTAATGAATAACTGTTCTGATGAACCCATGACGGTAAAAATAAAAGGCGGGTTCAATTCTTGCGTTGTTCGACTGTGTCGGAGAGCTTGTCGATCTAGTTGTCAGTCTGTCATGGCTGCACGCTCCTTTCTTGAGTGATCCGTGTGTCGCAATTGCGGGGCCCTTGGCATGCACATCGGTGGACACATGCTCCACAAAAGACAGAGCCCATGGCTGGTGGACAACCATGGGCTCTGGACGCTCAGTCCTTTGGCCGCGTCTGTGTCGATTAGGCACTGGATTGATTATCTGTATTTCACTATTTCCTCCTTCTTGCGCTAAATTTCTACAGCGAGCGTCCTCCAGTACGGAATCAGAAGGAGGAGAGACGCCAATTCCGAACCCTCCATCTGTTTGACGCGGACAGAACCAATCATGAGCCGAGGAACTGCCTCAACCAGGCTTTCAGTCGTCGTGTCTGCATCGACTGCGCGAGACCTCGTGTCTGTCCCCGTCGGCGCTTGGCGCATCGACACTTGATGCACCAAAGCTGAGGGTTTCGATGGGCGAGCGGCTTGTGACAGTGCAAGCAGATCAAGAGCGTTGCTTGTCGCGGGGGAAAAGGTGTCATCAATTCACCTGTCTCCATGGCGGAAATTCGTACAAGAGTGAGTTCCTGTGTCTATTGATAATCCTCATTCAGGGCCTTCAGGAAGGCAGCCAGCGGAGCGATATCGTGCTCTCGCAACGCAATCCCTCGAAGTTGTGCGGCCCCATTGCGGAGCGTTCCTTTACGTGTGAGATCTGACATCTCGCGATAAAATTCCAGAATCTCATCGAGCGTATCGAATTGTCCGTTATGCATAAACGGAGCTGAGTGGCCCAGGTCGCGAAGACCGGGAGTCTTAAATCGAGCGAGTGCTCGATCTAAAAGCTCGCGTTGAGAAGTTGAACAGGGTTGCTCTTCGTCGCAGAGAATGGTTTGGATCTTGGACTGAGGTGTTGGCATGTCAGAATTGGCGAAGACATTCCACAAACCCAGGTCAGTCAAGGTTGTTCCGGATGAGGGAACGGCTCGGAATCGTTCGCTGGCTGTCGGATGTTGTTCGGTTGCCGGTAAATCGTCGGCCGTTCGTGAGTCAAGGCTGGGAATGGCCAAGTTCATGAAGGCGCCGCTCCCATGGCCGGGAATCGCATCATATTCCTTCTGAGTCGTTCCCGTATTGTGAGCTTTGAAATCGGTGAAGTTCGGCGCGGCATGGCAGGCAATGCAGTTCCCGATTGTTCCGGTCGCCAATTCAGTCGGCGAAGCAGGTAGCGCTGCCGGTTCGGTCAGGAACATTTTTAACCCGGCCAATTCTTGTCTTCCAAACGAGAACGGTTGCGTATGAAATTGGAACTGTCCGTCCGTTCGATTGGGGTTTGAGGTGACAAATTGAAGAGTCCCTGCCGATTCACGGGCTTTGACCAGTTGCAGCAGGCGCCGGCTATAGCCGAGTGGAGATTCGTTGGAATCCGGCGCTTGAGGGAATCCGTTGACCTCCAGAAACACATCAAATGGGGAGCGGATCGGCACACCACCATCTTCGGTCTGTGAAAAGAGCAGGCCGTTGACATAGGCGGCAACGACTTTCACGACCGCATCGAACACTTGCTGGTCCGAGGCCGAACCAACTGCCACCCGAAACTTTGCCGTGAGCTTGAATTCTTCAGGTATGGAGGCATCGGTTCCTCCGAAGAGCACTTGAAAGGGCGTTCCATCGAATTCCTTGGCTAGATCTCCCGTGCCGTCATCGGACCGGACCACGCGGGCGATGTGTGCGATGGCCTGTGCACGTTCGCCTGGTAGCCATCCGAAGTTTCTACCGGTGAACGTGGCGGCCACCAGCTCTTCCATTGAGTTGAACTCGGCGTCGAAGTGGAACAGGACGCCGCCTGGGCGGTCGAGCGCAGAGTTGACGAGCGGCGGGGAATTGCGGACGGCAACAGTTTTGCCGTCCGCTCGGGCCGGGAGGGGGCTGCGTCGAGCAAAATCAGCATAGGTACGCATGCCGCCTCCCGGCGCATCCAGCACATCGTCGACCAAGTGACAAGCCCGGCAATTCATGGAGAGACCTTTGAACGGCCCTGGGCCGATCGGTGAACCAAGCGTTTCAACCGTATCGAGGGCGCGGTCACCACTATTCGGATCATTGATATCACCGCCGTGGTCCAATGACGCTTTAAACGCTTGCGCGAATCGAGTTTCGAGAAACAGGCGTTCACCGACGGATTCCTCTGCCCCCGCTGTTCCTGTGGGGAGAGGTGTCGGTGCTGGTTCATTGCTACTTGAGCAGGAGACAATTCCAATAGAGCACATAATTGTGAGGAGGAGCGCTATTCCGGTCTGTGGCTGACGTGAGGTTCGAGCATGCTTCATGGCGCGTTTCCTTTGTATGATCAACACCCTTTCAACTGTGCCAAGCTGACTCGCTTGAGCCATCTCATATTCATCGTATTTCCCTATATGGGCGGCAAGGGTCCTCGGGAGGCGAGGACCCTTGCCTGGTCAAGTGGGAGGGGTGGGGCCTCCCACTTTGAAGCCGGCGTCGGTGCTACGCCGGCGGGTTACTCGTGGCGCTGTTCTCTTAGAGGCGCGTGTTGCATTTCAGAACAGCACTCGACCAAATTCTTGACGACAAGCGGATCAAACTGAGTGCTCGCGGATACCTGTAGGATGCGGAGCGCGACACGATCACGTCCGAATCGATCATGAGTGTGTGGGACGTGAATCGCTGAAAAAGCATCGGCGACGGCTAGAATTCTTGCTCCCAAAGGGATGAATTCTCCTCTGATCCCGTAGGGGTACCCTGATCCATCCCATCGTTCATGGTGATGCGCGATCATGATGGTTACTTCACGGAGGAACGGAAAGGGCTCAAGCAAAATTGATCCAAGGCGAGGATGATTCTGAATGGTGCTGTAGGACTCTGTGTCCGGCGATTCTCGCCCTGTTTGCAGATGAGGAGGGAGCATCAGAAGGCCAATATCGTGAAGTAGGGCGGCTGGCTCGAGCTGGTGCAGTTGCTCGTCATGCAGCCCCATTGCCTGTCCAATACGAACGGCGCTGACCGCAGTGGCTTCGCCATGGCCTGTTTGCCAGGGTAGAAGCCGATCTAACTCTCTTGTCACTTGCCGGACCAAAATGCTTTCCAGATCGCGTTGTGACGCAGGAGAAAGGGAGAGGCGGTCGATTTTCTTGAGCATGCCTTGAATCGCCAAGACGGCCGGCTGGACCTGATCGAGACGGTGGACCTGCATGGCGCTACCTCCTTGAAAAACAAAGAGCCCGAAACCACTCGCGTGATTTCGGGCTCTGGGTGAACAACCGCTGGCCGCTCGGAAAGAACTCTGGTGGCACTTATCTACGACTCTTGTGGTCGTTTCCCTCCCATGAGCGGCTGTCCGAGCACCCACATTTCATAGAGAGGAACGACCATCATGACCAGAAAGCTGAGGGTCATCAGCATGTCGCCCGTGAGCATGGATAGGACGAAAATGGGAGAAACATAGCTGATGAGCCAGGGCGACAGCAGATCGAGCATGACTCCACCAAAACCGGCCCAGGTGACGATGGCCTTAAGGGTATGGCTGGTATTGGTCAGATACATCACATGGATCAAAATCATGAACACGACCGGCATGGTGAAAAGATGAAAATGGGTGATTTCAGCCAGCTCCCGAAACGACATCGGCTCGCCGAATGTTGCATCGGATCCTCGATAGTGTTCGGCAATGCCTTGTGGGGATAATCCAGTCATGCTATGCGCCCAAAAAAATGAGAAGCAGAACCCGACGAACATCAGTAACAAGAACAATGTGTACAGCAAGCGAATATGGCGATCTGAGTCACGTAGCCTGAATTTCTGGTTAAAGTTTCGCATGGTCGGGACGCTGGGTCCGCTGTGACTAATTGCCGAATATCGACGGGAGGAATCCCTTATCCTTTTGGGAAGCTACTGTATCACTGCCGATTCCAGCCGGCTTCAGATAAAATTCGTCGACCAATACCAGCACCCGTTTAATTCCGGCGCTCATGGAACGGACAGACATCGTGGCACCCGAGATGTTGATGATGTCCTTATTGATCCGGACTGGGTCGAGGACTGACTTGCCTTCATATTGTGCGTTAAACCGCTTCTGTCGAACTTCACTGCCGCGTGCCTCACGAAACACAAGTAGTTCGACATCGGAGACCAAGCCTTTCTTATCCACGCCGACCATGTAGGTCATCGCTTTGTGTTTGCCGATCGTATTCTGGACGAGTGCATAGCCGTCGATCTGTGATCCGGTCTCTCCGATATATACCTCAAAGGATTCTTCAGGAAATTTCCAGCCGATACGCTCCTCAATCTGAGTTTTTTTCTCGGGGGTTAGCTTGATGAGCTCTTTCCGGACACGTTCGGATTTTGGGAACATGATCTTGAGGCCATCGTCTTCCTTGAGATAAACCTCGGCCATACTCATCTCTTGATCGGTGAGGAAGCGCTTGAGATCGTTATCCCAAATACGATCGGCGCTGAACACTAGAGTCGGCATCAGGGATAGGGCGACGAAGGAACAGATGAGGCGTGTGGTCATGGGTTGACCTTGCACCCTTTCTCTGTAATGCGCGTATTGAGTTTGTTCGTGATCTCTTCCATGACTTCTTCCGAAGGCTCAACCGGCCACCATTTGATGGCCTGTTGGGTTGCGCCGCCTTTGGCATGCCAGCGTTGCCTGGTTTCGAGGATGTTCACCAGGGCCCGGCCATTGTCATTCTTGACGATCACCGTAAGGCGCGCTCGTTCACGGTTCCCAAATCCCTCTCTCCCAAAGATCCCGTAGGGTCGCTTCTTTCCATCCATCTCAACCCACGTGGTTTCTATGGTTCCCGCATTCTTATTTTCCGATGTGATTGCATAGTCCTTCATGGTGTCCAAGGTCGCGTCCCATGCGGTGTCGTAGGAACAGACAAACGAGTGGTCTCGGCCACCACTCAATGAGGCACAGGCTGTTAATGTCAAACACGGAAGGAGAAGAAGTGCTCGCATAGGTTTGGTTCCTATCCTGTCATAGTGGGGGAGGCCGGATCTGTCAGCCTCCCCCCGCTCCTAAAAATACGTAGCTGCTGAAATGACAAACGCACTATCGTGAATGCGTTGTTCGCCGTTTGGATTCAGTGCTTTCGGCATGTACTGGTAGCTCATCTTGATGACGGCATCCTCGACGGGGCGGTAATTCAACCCAAACGAGATCTGTTCCAGCTCGCCGCCGTTCTCCCCTTTATTGTCTAGATTCAGGTTCACTCGGTCATAGCGAATGACCGCAGTGAAGGTTGAGCCTTCGCCAAACCGTTTGGGGGAAAGTTTCGTCAAGAATGAGGGCATGAAGTGGTAATTGCCTTGGACGTAAAATCCCTGCAATCGCTCAGGAGGTGCAGCGAGAGGATTAAGTGTACTGATGCCGGTCAGACGAGTGCCTGGAGCGAATCCTCCATTAAACGTGGCCCCGGGAATCGCACGAGAGTTCCCCCGTGCATGGGCCCAAGCAGCTTCCCCGATGAGTTCGAACGGCCCTTTTTGGATCGTCCAATCAATCGCGAAGATGCTGAGAGGATTGTAACTCGTCGCGGATTGGTTGCCGAAGTAGCCTGATCCAGCCACTTCCACACCGAGCATGGGGCTAAAGGCCAGACGACCGGACACCGCTTTGCCGTTATTGATGTCCAGGCCATCAGCTGAGCCACATTTTCGTTGGCGAGCACCCTTCGTGCCGTCGATTTCGGTGACACGTGGTTCCCCATCGCCGTTATAACCGCAGGGGCCAGTCGTAAAGTACACTTCGTAATCGAGTTTTCCGGTTCGGCCTGGGTAAAATGTGCCGTACAAGCCGGCGCCTGTCTCGGACATGGTCGAAGGAATGATCAGTCGGCTGACGATCGGCCGATCAGTCAGATCGTTCAACGGAGAATCGTGCAGAAGGTTAAACTTTCCGAGAGGGATCAGTACGATACCGCCGCGCAGGTTGACCTTTTCATTCACAAGGTAGTCAACGTGAGCAAATTCCAGGCTGATTTCTACGTCGTTGGTTGCCCTGATGCCATGTTCGATCTCGAGTTCTGAGGCAAACTTGAGATGTTCGGTGATATCAGCATAAATAAAGGGGACGAATCGTTGCTGGTCGAATCCATTGGTGGTTCCACCATCTCGTCCTGATTCAAGCACAGAGTTTCGGTGTGCGCGATATTGGATGTCGAAATATCCACCGACGATTGCCTTGGGAAACGATACAAACGGTTTGGCATAGATCAGACGGCCAGATCCGCTTGATCCAAAGGATAACGGCTGCGACTGTCCTGCGCGGCGTTCCTTACCGACCTCCGGAAGCGAGCCGATTCCAGGCTCTGCAGACGGTATGGCTGCGCCTTCTCGGGGTTCCGTGGGGTTTTCACGGTGTTCTCGCTCTTGCAGACGTTTTTCTACTGCCTCATCAACCAATTTCTTAATGTCCTCTGGGGTCAAGTTTTCTGCTAGCGCCGGCATAACCGGCAAGCTCATGATCACGAGAGCCCCGAGGATTGACCGTAACTTCATCGGTATCCTCCATATTGAGTAAGGTTATGGTCTGACTCGGGACTCGATGGTCTCTGGTCGTTTTGTCACGTGGGAACTATAGAACTAGTAAGGGGACCTCCTTTTTAATTAAAATAATGCTAAGTCTGAACAGTTCCCCAGCCTTCGATCGAAGAAAAGGGGATCACTACGATCCGCTTGCATCGCTTGCACTTCAGTTCCAAGCCTTGCCCGCACACCTTGGCAATCAACTGTCCGCATGCACAGCGTGTTTCGAGGGTCGAGCAAGGTTCCAGAGAAGAAGTTTTTGCAACTGCCATAGCGCCTATCTCTTCTGATGAAATTGAGAACGATTATTAATATCCTGATCAGCCTTTTGCTGTCAAGACATAATTTCAGTCAGGCAGAGCTGATAGAGGCTCACAAGATTTCGTATAATTTCCCAGTAACCATGAAACCCGCTATGGTCCAATTCGTGTTCCTGGTAACTCTCGTTGCGGGTTTGTGGGGATGTGTGACTCAGTTGCCCGCGTTGATTGATCCGCAGGAAGTGACTGAGGGGCTGGTCATCGGAAGAGTTGTCACGGTCTTGACCGGGGACAGATCTCGTCGGTTTTCACCCGCGGTGCGGTTTGTTGAAGTTGAGGACCGGGCCTCGCACAAACGATTCCAAGTTGAGATCAACTCTCCCGATCGATATTTTGCTGCTCATCTGCCGTCCGGACAGTATCGGTTGACTCGGGTGCAGATTACTGAAGGACCCTTCATGTCCATGGCGGATGTCGCGATGACTTTTCCAGTCGATGCCACCGTCATTACCTATGTGGGGACTTGGAGATTCGGAATCGATTCGCCGCGTTATGGACGGATGATTGTGGTCTCGGTGGTCGCCGACCAAGCCGAGACTGTCCAGGTACAGGATTTTCTCGATGGCCAATATCCGATGTTCAAGGGCAGCTCAATGGCTGAAACGCTTCCTCAGCCGACACAGATAGAAGCACGGCTCTATGAGATTATGCCGTACCCTCGGTATCCGAGATACTTTCGCCGGCACTGGTGGTAGGGGGATCGCACAATGAAGACCTCTCTGTCCTCGGTCAGTTCTCTGGCGATCGTTATTCTTCCCTTCCTGGTCATGCTGGGAGGTTGTGCGGAACTACAGCCATCCTCTCAGCCCATGATCGCGAAACGTGCCCAGATGCACATGGGGACGCTTGTGACGGTGACCGCTGTCTCGTTCGATACGCAGGTGAGTGACCGAGCCGTCCAGGCTGCTTTTGATGAGATTAAGCGACTTGAAGGGTTATTGAGTACCTGGCGATCTGACAGTGAGCTCTCTCAGGTGAATGCCGAAGCTGGTCGCCAATCTGTCCCGGTCAGTCGAGAGACGTTTGAGCTGGTCGTTCGATCTCTGGAAATGGCGCAACTTACTCGTGGAGGGTTCAATATTGCTCTGGGCCCTGCGATCGAAGCTTGGAGTGTCACCGAACGGCAGCAGGTTCCTGATGAGCAAGTCTTGGAACGATTGAAGCCGCTTGTTGATTGGACAAGCATTCAAATCGATAAGAAATTACGGACGATTTATCTGCCGCATAAGGGAATGCGCATTGATGTCGGTGGGGTGGGAAAAGGCTATGCCGCCGATCGGGCGGTCGAGGTTATGAAACGAGCAGGCGCCAAAGGGGGAGTTGTCGCCTTATCCGGGGACATTAAAGCCTTCGGTGTGCTCCCTGAACGAAGCGGGTTTCCGGTCGGGATCAGGCACCCGCGTGAGGAGGGAACGCTGATCGGCCTCATCGATTTACATGATGAAGCGGTTTCAACGGCCGGGGACTACGAACGGTTCTTCGAACGGGACGGTGTGCGGTATCATCATATCCTAGACCCACACACGTTGCAGCCGGCACGTGGATGTCAGAGTGTGACGGTCATCGCCAAGGACGGTACGATTGCCGACGGGTTGGACACAGGTATTTTTGTGCTCGGGCCAGAAAACGGAATGGCGCTGGTAGAGAGCTTACCGGATGTTGAAGCAATCATCGTCGATGCGAACGGTGCCCTGATGGTGTCCTCGGGACTTCGTGATCGGTTAGGCGTGCCATGAGAATCGGTTTCGCCGGTTATCGAGCGGTTTTCAGGTCGTAACTGATCGAGAACTTCACCGAGATCGAGGGACGTTCAAGTGGATGCGCGAATTTTACTGGCGGGCCGTTTCTGACGTCTTCCAATGCAACCTGGTCCAATGCTGCGTTTCCTGAACCCTTGGCGATGCGCACGTTGCTCAGCGAGCCATCTTCGTGCAAGAGCGCAATCAGTGTCACCTTTCCCTCAATCCCCTCGGCACGCAATGCCGCAGGGTAACGCTTGTCGAGCCCCTCGATCCACTGCGCCATGAGCGTGGTGAGCCATCCATAGTCGACGTTGACCGATCGCTGTGAACTGGCTGATGCCGATGGGGTGTTCCTGGCGAGTACAGGGTCAGAAGCGGGATTCATATCCGACGGTGATGCGGGTCGCTGACTGATGTCGGTAGAGGGAGTCGACTCCTGTTCAGGCAATGGCACGAGCTGAGAGGTCGGACCAGCCGGTACTGCTGGCATCTCTTGTGATGCCCGTGATTCGCTCGGAAGTGGGTCCACCTCTTGAGACGGTGGAGCGAGATCAGCTGTTGGTGCTGGTGGAGCTGGAGCAACTGCGGTCGATCCGATGCGTTGAACCGGACGTGCCGACGCAGAAGTGTGCCTGGTTGGTGAAGTCGCTGGTGTAACTGCAGTTGGCGCCTTTGCTGAAGGCGAAAGAGTTGCCACCATCGCCACATTCCATTGAAACAGGTCCCCTTGTGGGGCCAGGTGAATACGGTGTACGAACAGGATAGTGGCGAAGGCCAAACCGCCATGTAAGAGACAAGAGAGAAGCCATCCAGTGGCTGTGGAGCCGGAATCATCAAGAGGCGGTCGCGGCGAGTCTTGCATTTAGAGCCGAATGACCTCCAAGCTTACCTGCTGAAATCCAAGACCGCGAATCTCATCGACGAGTGCCACGAACTTTTCGAGCAGTGTGACCTTGTCTGCACGGACGACCACCGCAGATTCGCGAGGCCGAGAGCTCAGGGCCGTGGGAAGGCCTCCCTCGGGGACCGGGGTATCGTTGACAAACAAGTTCCCCTCCGCCGTCAAGGCAATCACGATCGGTACGTCTTGCCGATCGCTGACCTCTTTCGCTTTGGCGAGGTTGACGGGAATCTGGCCCGTACTGATGAAGGTGGCTGTCGTCAACACGATGACCAGCAGGACTAACATCACGTCCACAAGCGGAATCACGTTGATTTGATCAATGTTCCGATCCATGTTGTGCTCTATAGTCTGTCAAGAGTTCGGTGACACGTCGACGCAGCAGGTTATTCATGACGACACAAGGAATCGCGACCAGCAGGCCGACGGCTGTGGCCTTCAATGCCAGGCTTAACCCGATCATGATGGTATTCACGGCCATGGTGCCGGATGTCCCCATTGTATGAAAGGTTAACATAATTCCGAGGACGGTTCCGAGGAGGCCAATGTAGGGGGCGTTGGCCGCTACGGTTCCGATCACGACGAGGCGCTTGGTCAGCGTGATTTCCAGCAGCTGCGCGTTGGAAAACTGAGAGAGGTTGATACGCTTGTAGAAGAGCCACCGTTCGATGGCCACCGCCACGGACCACACACTGAGCACCAGTAAGAGACCAATCACCCCGTAATCAATGACGTCTTTCAATGCGTCCATCGCGACTCCTTAGATTGTGGAAGGGGGCTCAAGCCGGGTGGGGTTGGAGACCTCAGCGCTTGTTCATCCATGCCAGATTTCTGGGGAGGCTGTCAATCTTCACCTACCACCAGCCCATTCCTGTGTCTCTAGGGACGAGGGGGTGCTTCGGCCTGAAACAGCACGGTATGGGTTGCCGAAACGCGGAGTTCGACAGAGGTGCCTTCTTGGTAGACGCTGGTTGAGCTTTCACTACTATGGACGATTTGACCGGAAGGCAGTTGAACTCTGTACAAGTTTTCAGATCCACGGAACTGTCTGGCCACGATTCTCGGTTCGGCGGATTTGTTGGGCAGGAGGTGTACGTCATCCGGGCGAATCATGACCGCAACATCGTCTCCTTCTGACGCATTGATTGTATTGGGGAATGTTCCTATCTCGGTGTGAACCAATCCCTGATGAATCTGGCCGGCAATGAAGTCGGCTTGGCCGACAAAGTCGGCCACGAACCGCGTGGCTGGGAGATGGTAAATGAGTTCAGGAGAGTCGATCTGCTCGAGCACTCCTTGATTCAACACGGCGATGCGATCGGCCATGGCAAAGGCTTCATCATGGTCATGCGTGACCATGATGCTTGTAGTTTTCATCTGACGTAACAAGGTGTGGACCTCTTGGCGCATGCGACTGGCCATGTCGGGGTCCAGGTTGCTGAACGGTTCATCCAGCAGGAGCAAGACCGGATTTTGTACCAGCGCCCGTGAAAGAGCCACGCGTTGCTGCTGCCCTCCCGATAATTCATGCGGGAATCGGCGATCAAACCCCTCCAAGCCGGTCAGGCACAGCATCTCATCAACTCGGCGCTTTTGCTCTGCCCGGGGCAGGTGGTTGAGTCCAAAGGCGATGTTGTCGGCGACACGCAGGTGCGGAAAGAGGGCGTATTCCTGAAAGACCATGCCGATGCGACGATGTTCCGTTGGAACCGTTTCCGAGGGGGATGAGACCACCCGTCCCGACAGGAGAATTTCTCCGGAACGTACCGGCTCAAATCCCGCAATGGCACGTAGAACGGTGGTTTTTCCACAGCCGGATGGGCCAAGCAGGCAGAGGATCTCACCTTCCCTAACGGAGAATGACATGTCGCGAACGGCAGGTCGGCTTGAGTCATAGGCACAGGAGATAGAGCGAAGTTCCAGGATCGGAGCCGCCGGAGAGAAGAGATGGGTGCGTGCATGGCATTGGTCGGTACTGATCGGTCTGGTTTGTGCCGGTGTATTCATGTTCGGTCCTTACGCGGCACGCCAATCGCGGGAAAGTAATAGGCCAAGGGCGGGCAGACCGACCAGCACGATCAAGAGAGCGGAGGGGGCCGCCAGCTGATAATACTCTTCACTCGCTTCAAGCCAGACTCGGATGGCTAAGGTGTCAAACCCCACCGGGCGGAGTAAGAGTGTGGCGGGCAACTCTTTCATCGTTTGAAGAAAGATCAGGACCCAGGCCACGATGATGCCGTTACGGATGAGCGGCAGCGTGACCTGTCGCACGGTTTCACGGGCGCTCAGTCCAAGGGTGCGGGCGACTTCCTCGAGATTGGGTGTGATCTGCTGGATCGCCGGTTCGAGCGATTGGAGGCCGGCCGGAAGAAAGTGCAAAACATAGGCGATGATCAACACCAGTACCGTTCCATAAACAACCGGTATCAGGTTGAGACAGAGGACCAATACGGCAAGCGCTGCGACCGGTCCCGGTAACACATACCCGGCATAGGCGGCCTGTAGGCAGCCGGTATTGAGCCATGTGGGTTTGCGACTTGCCAGATAGGCCAACGGTAGTCCGATCAGTACGCCGGCTGTGGCTGCCAGGGTTGCGAGCACGGTACTATTCCAGACAAAGCCGAAGAATCGTGCATCGAGAACGGCAAGGGCCTCAGGAGAGAGGCTCCACAGCATCAGGAGGCACACGGGGACACCGAAGGCTGCTCCCAGGATCATGGCGAGAGATGCCGTCAGGCCGACAGTCTGGAGCCAGTTGCATCGGATGCGCTGCGGAGCGCGGTAGCGACCGGCGGTTTGGTAGAAGCGGCTTTTGCGGCGAAACCATCGCTCGGTTACCAAGAATAAGAGTGCCAGAATGACCAGCAAGACGCTCAAAATGCTCGCGGCCTGGTTGTCCAACTGGCCGGTCATTTGTTGAAACACAGCATACGTTAATGTTTGATAGCGCAAGAGCGACACGGCTCCGAAATCGGAGACCACGTACAGGATGACCAGCGCGACACCGGCAACGATGGACGGCCGCAACAGTGGTAGGGTGACGGAGACGATCCGTCTAAGGGGAGAGGCGCCACAAGTACGGGCGACTTCTTCAAACGACACGTTGAAATTCAGGAGCGCGCTTCGCGTGAGCAAATAAATGAACGGGAATGTCGCGAGCCCCATGACTACGGTAACACCCAGAAAACTTTGAGGGGAAAAGATTCTGGCCTGAGGGCCGGCCAGCATCTGCCAGAGTGCTTCAACCGGGCCGCCGAATCCCAACAGATAGTTGAAGACATAGGCCAACACGAATGTCGGCATGGCAAGTGGAAGCACAAGGGTGACTTCCCAGAGCCGGCGTCCAGGAAACTCACAACGGGTCACGATCCATGCGGTCGAGACCCCCAATACAAGCGCGAGGAGTACCACTGCCCCGGCCAAGGAAATCGTATTCCAGAGGAGTTCGGGGACACGAGTGGTCCACAGTCGAGACCACACCCCCGGATCGGCCGAGAGGGCCAAGGCCATGATGTAGATCAACGGGAGCAGCACCAGTGCCGCACTGGCCAGGGCAGCCAATTGGAGGGAAGAGAGCGATGATGGGCGTACGGCAATCACAGGTCACTCGGTGTTACCGCATGCCCACTTGTTCGATGAGGCGAAGAGTGGGCGCGCGGAGCTCGGCCAGTTTCGCCAAGGGCACCATGGCGGCGCGAAAACTCTTTCGCTCGACGAGGGCTGGGTCAGCTTGTACCTCAGGATGGAGCGGATATTCCTTGTCAAGATCGGCGAAGATCTTCTGACCTGCCTGTGCGACGAGGAATTCGACGAGCAGTTTGGCCTGCTCCACACGAGGCGTATGTTTCAGCACACCGATACCGGCCACGTTCATAATGGCCCCCATCCCGCCTTCTTGTTGATCAGGCATGACGACCGCTATGGGAGAAGCCGGTTGTGTGGCGAGATGGCGATAGACGTAATAGTGATTGACGATTCCCAGCGCGACCTGACCTTTGGCCACTGCGTCGACGATCTGGGAACTCTTCTGGTAGACCTGAGTCCCGGCATTGTCTCGAAGCCCTTCAAGGAACTTCTTGGTGCGATCATCACCGATACTGGCCCGGATCACGGAGACGCCTGCGTGCAGATATTCGCTGCCGGCGTTCGGAATGGCGAGTTTTCCTTTCCAGATCGGATCGGCCAAGTCCAGCAACGACTTGATCTGGTCGGGCTTCACCATCCTGGTGTTGTAGGTAATGATCCAAAATCGCCCGGATAAGCCGATCCAGCTGTTGTCCGTGGCTCGAAATTGGGGAGGAATGGCCCGCTCAATTTCGCGCATACTCAGCGGTCGAAACAGTCCGGCCGTGCGGGCGAGCTCCAAACTCCCGGCGTCATTCGTGATAAAGACATCGGCTGGACTACGGTTGCCCTCCGCTTTCATCCGATTCACCAGTTCGGTCGTACCGGAGGACAATAGCGCGATCTGAATGCCGGTCTTTGCGGTGAATTCGTCCAGAGCCGGCTTGATCAATCGTTCAGCGCGTCCGGAATAGACGGTCAGTTGGTCGGCAGCGGCAGCGATGCTTGGGATGATCATGGAGAAGAGCAGAACAATACATGCCGTGAAGATACCGATGAGCGGACGGTAATTGGTGCACGGACTGGTGCGATGAGCCTTGTGAAGGGATCTCGACATGGCGAACCTTCTGCGATCGGGAGCGATATGATTTGAAATTGATAAACTATCTCAAAAAGGATACCAGAAACATTTCTGTGGGTCAATGACGGCAGCGGGAGCAGAGTCCGTAGAGTTCAAGCCGGTGGGTGGTAATTGTAAAGCCGTTCTTGGTCGCGACTTCCTCTTGAAGCCGTTCGATATCACAGTTTTCAAACTCCACGATTTTGCCACAGCCTGTGCAGATGAGATGGTCGTGATGGCCCTTATGAGACACGTTGTCATACTGGGTTTGTGTCCCAAAGTGTCGGGCTTGAGCCAGCCCTGCTTCGCAGAACAGGTTGAGGGTCCGATAGATGGTTGCGAGCCCAAGATGGGGATCTTTGCGTGCCAACTGATGGTACATTTCCTCAGCCGTGATGTGTTCTTGCTTCAAAAATGCATCGAGAATCAACTCGCGCTGGCGCGTAAATTTGAGCTGGTGGTTCTCAAGATGCTCTTTCAGAATTCCCATTTCCTTGACATGTTTGGACATCGTGGCAGATCGCTCCTCCCTTGGAGGGAGATTAAAGACGAAATGAAGCAGTGGGTCAAGAGTCTTTCTCTGGACCAAGGCCGGGCAAGCAGGTGGCCTTTGACGGCCGTTCCTGTGGCTGGCTATAGTGAAGCCCTCGGTCGTCTGATGAGGATTACGTGAGAACACCCAGCCAAATTCTTGTTGACCGTGTGCTCCTGCTCCGCATTCTACAGCTTGCTGAACCCCACGGATTGTTGAGCGACGTGAAGCTGCAGCAGCTCTGTTTCTTGTGTGAGCTCCAAACCTTTGCCAAGGGGTTCAAGGCGCTTCATTTCGAATTCTTCCGGTTTGCGTACGGGGCTTTCAGTAAAGAGCTGGATAATGATCTGACATCCCTCCGTCGAAAGGGCCTGATAGAAAATTTTACTGTTTCAGATCAAGCGAAGGAGGAGGCGATCCCATTGCTGCTCACGGCGATTGAGGGGGTAGAGGCCAACGAACAGGTACAAGAGATCATTGAGGCCGTCGTGGCGGCCTACGCGCCACAAGACAGCGGGACGATCACGAACTCGGTTGAGGCGGTGCAGCTCAGTACGCCCCAGGATCCTGAACTCAAAATTCCCATTCGAGATATCGTGTTCCACACCACTCTGCTCGTGCCGCATCGGATCGAGGTGCAGGCTGAATTCACCATCCCACCCGCTATCGCGGGAAAGCTCAATGCGGTGATGGGGTATGAGTCCCGACCGGCGTGGGACGCTCAGAGTTGGTAGAGCTCGCCATACTTTTGCTCCACATAATTGAGGAAGGGCTCGGGACGGAGTGAGGAGCCCGTGATCCGTTCGGCCAGGTGAGCTGGAGTAAACATGCGGCCCCAGCGGTGGATCTTCTGCTCCAGCCACCGCCGCAGGGGGAGTAGTTGCCCGGCAGCGATGTCAGTCTCCAGCCGTGGGAGCTCCAACTTGGCCTGTTCAAAGAATTGGACGGAATACAGGTTGCCTAACGTATAGGTCGGGAAATACCCGAAGGCGCCGAACGACCAATGCACGTCCTGCAACACACCTTCGGCATCGGACGGTGGTCTGATTCCCAGATATTCCTCCATTTTCTGGTTCCAGATAGTGGGTAAGTCTTCCGGCTGAGTTTTGCCTTCCACCAGCCCCTGCTCAATCTCAAACCGCAACATGATGTGGAGATTGTAGGTCAGTTCATCGGCCTCCACACGAATCAACGAGGGTTTCACGCAATTGATCGCGGCATAGAATTGGTCGATACCCATGCCGTGCAGTTGGTCAGGGAAGGTCTGTTGCAACATTGGATAAAAGAAGCGCCAGAAAGGCTTGGAGCGTCCGACACAGTTCTCCCAGAGACGGGATTGGCTCTCATGGATTCCGAGGGACACCGAGTCGCCCAACGGCGTGCCGAAATAGCGCTGATCTAATCCTTGGTCGTACAATCCATGGCCGCCTTCATGGATACAGCTGAACAGGCAAGACTGGAGTTCATGTTCATGCACGCGGGTTGTCACGCGGACATCGGTCGGGTGAAATGAGGTCGTAAAGGGATGGGCTGAGAGATCCAGGCGGCCGCGTTCGAAGTCATATCCCATGGCGGTTAACACCAACCGCCCAAACTCCAGCTGGCGACCATGATCATACGAGCGGTGGAGGATGCTGTCGTCAATCCGGACCCGGCTCTGGGTGATTTTTTTGAGTAACGGCACCAGACGGGTCTTTAGTACGGCAAACATTGGCTGGAGCGTCGCTATGGTGGCACCTGGTTCATACACATCCAACAACGCGTTGTAGGGGGAACCTTCGTAGCCAAGATATTCCGCTTCTTCGCGTTTGAGCTGGAGCACGGTTCGAAGATTCGGCAGGAACATCGAAAACTTGTTGTGTTGTTTGGCCTCTGCCCAGACCTGTTGGGCGAGAGAACATTCTCGACTCAGCTTCATCACAAAGTCGGATGGAAGTTTCTGTGCTCGGCTGAAGTCTCGCCACACTTCCCGCAACAGCGATCGGGACGGCTCATCCCACGTGTCGCCTGGCCGGTCTGCTGCCTGGCCGCTCGCCGGATCCACCCACTGTGACAAGAGCGACTGTACCTCCGATGACACCAATTTCTGATGGGCAATGCCTTGAAGTACGGCGATTTGCTCGGCCCTCGCCTCTCCGCCACCGGCCGGCATATAGGTTTCCTGATCCCAGGACAAGACCGAAGCGGCACTGTTGATACGTTGAATTTCCAAGAGCCTTGTCGTGAGGGGTTCTAAGGTCGCGAGGGTTTTCAAATCGGCCTCCTGTTCCCTGTGCTAAGATTGCGCGCTCGCCATTCAGTGACCGGCGCAGTGTACGCAAGGGCTAACACGTTTTCAAATAGCTAAAAAGGATTCTTATGGAACAGTTAGTTCCGACGGAGATCGAAGCGTATGCGGAGCGGCATTCCATGCCGGAGTCGGCCATGTGTCGTGCACTGCGCGAGGAAACCCTTCGAACTATGGAATATCCTCAGATGGTAGTCGGTCCCTTGGAAGGGGCGTTTCTGAAAATGATGACGCGGCTGGTCGGGGCGAAGCGGGTGCTGGAAATCGGTATGTTCACCGGTTACAGCGCTCTGTGCTTCGCTGAAGCATTGCCGGACGATGGAGAGATCATCACCTGCGAGGTCAACGAACAGTCAGCAGCCATGGCTCGGCGTTATTTTGGGCAGGTGCCAGTTGGGAAGAAAATCAGTATCCGTATGGGCCCAGCCCTCGACACCATGCGAACGCTCACCGGTCCATTTGATGTCATCTTCATCGATGCGGACAAGATCAATTACCTTAACTATTACCGTCGTGCGCTCGATCTGCTTGCTCCAAACGGCGTGATTCTGATTGATAACGTGCTCTGGAGCGGCGAGGTCTTGAAACAGCCGCCACCGGACGATTCCACTGCTGCCATTCAGGAGCTCAACCTCACCGTCTCGACCGATCCGCGCGTATCTGCCGTCTTGGTCACAATCCGAGATGGGATCCTGGTGATAAGAAGAACGAGGTAGTGAACGGTTGACTTGTCCAACTCAACAGACAGAAGTTCTGCACGATATGATGTCAAATGAGGCGGATCATCAGCAACCACGGCATGTGTTGCTTTTCAGCGGCCATATGGTCGATGCGCCGAACAGGCCGACGCCACGGTTTCCTGCTGAAAAAGAACTGATTGCTGCGCAGAGGATTGCAGAGGCCCTAGATCATCTGAGCGCTGGCCCGGAGGATTTGGCTTTCACTCAAGGTGCCTGTGGAGGCGATCTGTTGTTCACCGAGGCCTGTCTGCAGCGTGGAGTGACGGTTCAGTGGCTGCAGCCGTTTGAGGAGCCGGAGTTTATTCAGAAGTCGGTCGTGTGCCACAGCGAAACATGGCTGGTGCGGTACCAGGCAGCCAAAGCCAAGCTCACGACTGCGATTCGCTCCGTCCCACAAGAACTCGGCCCACTACCCATCGGCAGTGATCCCTATGAGCGCTGCAATCAGTGGCTTCTCGCGACGGCGATGGCATACGGTGTCCGCAAGGTTCACTTTATCTGCCTCTGGAATGGCAACAACGGCGACGGTCGTGGTGGGACTGCCCATATGTATCAAGAAGTGAACAGGCAGACCGGCCAGGTGATTTGGATCGACAGTCGCACCCTGTAGCCGAACCAGACGTAGCTGTACCCATTTCGATACAGGGATGTATCCTTTCAGATTCTCTGTCCTGATTGTTTCACCCTTATTCTTGAACGAGCATTTGTTCTTTGGAGACTTCCAGGGGGCGTGGGAATGCTGTATTCTCCCTTCCTGTAGTACGGCCTAGGTGTGACATCGTGCTCGTTCGCTTCCGGCATACGGCGTGGCAAGTTGCTTGCTCAGTATTCTCGGGAGAGACGGAATCACTACGGTATTCAGCGTCAAATATGACCATTGAAAGGAGCTGTTATGGCGAAACGAGCAGTGCTTATCGGGATCAACAAGTATCAAGTTCCCGGGTCTGATCTGAACGGATGTGTGAACGACGTGAAGAATCTGAGTGCGGCACTGAAAACCTACTATGGGTTTGCCGACAAGGACATCACGACCCTCACTGATCTGAAGGCCACGAAGAAGGCCATGCAGACTGCGATTCAGAAGCTCATCAAGAGCGGGAAGAAAGGCGACACCTTACTGCTCCACTATTCCGGGCATGGGTCGAATGTGCCGGATGACAATGGGGATGAAGCGGATCATCGCGATGAGATCCTGTGCCCGACCGATCTGGATTGGAAGGATACGTTACGAGATGATTGGCTTCGAAAGACGTTTAGTAAGCTTCGAAAGGGCGTCAACTTCACGGTGATCATGGACTGCTGTCACTCCGGCACGATCACTCGCGCCATCGTTCCGCCTGATGCGCCAAGAAGAGAACGGTTCCTTCCCTGTCCGCTCGATCTCATGGCGACCGAGTCTGGTCGAAAGCTGCGTGGAACTGTGCGTGGTCAACTCGGCAAAGCGCCTCGCGGGCGGAAGCGAAAAGGCGATATCGTCCATGCCGACATTCAAGAAATGTTGATCACCGGCTGCCGCGATACACAGACCTCTGCCGATGCGCATATCGGCGGGACCTATAACGGGGCTCTCACCTATTACCTTGTCGAGTCGATCAAAGAGGCCGAGGGCAAACTGACTTACCGTGAACTGCATCGACGAACTATGGCCAAACTTAAAGCGGAGGATTTTGACCAGGTTCCCCAACTTGAAGGGCAAAAGTCTTCTTTCGATCGACAGTTTCTGAGTTAGGAGCCAGAGGGAAGGCCATACCACATGCTCATCGGCATGTCCCTGGTGCCAGGTATCGAGGGCAGCGGACATGTCTGGGAGGAGTGCCTCTATCCAATGAGCGGAGGGCAACGATGAAGTCTGGACAGACCCAGTCGATACTCCACGTTTCCGTGTTGCATGGGGATCTCAATCACACAAACTATCCCATCCTACTCGGCCATTACGAGGGTGACACGATTGCAGGGGCGGAGCGTGTCGTGGACAAAATGGTTGAGGGCGCCTTGTCTCAACGCTACCACTCGGGACGCTATCCAGGACGAAACGGGACGGCCGCCGTCGCACTGGCGCCGCCCAATGAGGTTCAACAATCGTTAGGTGTGCAGCATGGCGCGATCGTCATTGGACTCGGAAAATGGGGTGAATTGACCCCCTCAACGCTCACACAGGCGGTTTCGCAGGGAATCACAGAGTATTGTTTGCACATTCACCAGTGCCGTGGTGCAACGGATTCATCCAAGGCGCCGGAGGGGCTCACGATCAATAGCCTGCTGATCGGGTCAAATACGTCGGCGAATATTGCCGTCGAGGACTCGGTCAATGCCATTGTGCGGGGCGTGGTCTTGGCCAATCGCGCACTCACACAGGGGCCGAACCAAAGCCAGGGACCGATGCTCCCACGGGTGGCCCACGTGCAGTTCATCGAACGATTTTTGGATGTGGCGGTTGATGCGGCCAAGTCGGCACATCGTGTGGCCAAGCGGATCGGGTTGGAATCCCAGACAGCAATTCAGGTTGAGCGCTATATGAAAAAGGGGAGCGGGGGCTCGACCAGGCTTGTTCCGTCCTCCACGCGAGGATATTGGCGGCGTTGGACCATCTCGGCGCTCCGGAATGACCCTTTTCCCCCCTCGGTGAGCCTGCCTGCCGTGCTCAAGGATCGCCTCCGCGCCCTGTTGCAGGAAGAACAAACAAAAGATCCACAGATTTATAGCGCCTTGCTTGATCTGGCATTGACGACTCGAGATCAGACGGCGCCTCGTCCACATAAGCTGCGATTTCTTGCCTTATCGGATCGAGCCAGAGCCGAGGTGACGGTTCAAGACAACCAGCCAGAACTGATCGCGCAACTGATTCAGCGTTCGATCAGAACCGAGACGTTTAATCAGGACATTGCCAAGACACTCTTCGAACTGCTGATCCCGCTGGACTTGAAGGAGAGTCTGCGCAGTCTGGAAAACGTGGTCTTCATTCTCGACGAGGTGACGGCCAATTATCCGTGGGAATTGATGATCGATACGGAGAAGCCCTTGTGCGTCCGCGCGGGGGTGATCCGACAGCTGCAGACCCTTGACGACAAGACGCATGCCAGGGACAGTACGACGCGACATGCCTTCGTGGTCGGGAATCCCCTCACACCCCCTCAGTATCGTGATCTGTCAGGGGCTATGGAGGAAGCCACCCTGGTGGCCGACATGTTGGAGAAGGCCAACTATCGAGCAGCATTTGCTCGCACCAGGCTTGGAGCCAGTGAGGTGTTCAAGCAACTTTTTGCGCGACCCTATCGCATCATCCACATTGCCGGACATGGACAGTATAGCGAGGCGGACAGCGGTCAGGTTGGAGCCAAAGCCGGGGTGGTGCTGAGCGATGGCCTCTTTCTCACGGCAGCGGAGATCGCCACGATGGATCCTATTCCGGAACTGGTCTTCCTCAACTGCTGCCATCTCGGACAGATGGGCGGAACGGCCTCCAATAAAATGGCGGCAAGCATTTCCAGCGAATTGATTCGAAAAGGCGTGCGTGCTGTTGTGGCAGCCGGCTGGCCGGTCCAGGACGATGCGGCACTGTGTTTCGCCGGATCGTTTTACAGGGAGCTGCTTGCTGGCAGGACATTCGGCTTGGCTCTGAAGCAAGCTCGACAACAAACGTGGGAGGAATTCCCGTCTTCCAATACATGGGGAGCCTATCAAGCCTACGGCGATCCTGATTTTTGTCTGGTCCGTACCGATGGCTTGAGTGCCGTCGGCGAGGAAGATGTGAAAGTGGCGGCGGAAGAAGTGCTTCTTCAGTTGGATGGTCTCTCCCAACAATGGACCCATGCAGATGACGCGAAGGTACGTACAGCGTTAAGTCAGGTGGAACAGCTGTGCGCGGAGGACTGGCTGAAACAAGGAAGCGTACAGGAACGACTGGGGGCGGCCTATGCCGGAGCCGGTCTTTTCAAGGAAGCCATTCCGTATTACCGGCAGGCAGTGGAAAATAAGGATATCGCAAACCCCGCGACGCTGCGTGTAGTTGAGCAATGGATCAATGTCGCGGTGCGGTGTGGAGAGAAAGACGGCAACAAGGTCATGATCCAAGAGGCGATCGACAAGGGACGTCATCTCCTTGCGCTTGCAAAGACCTCGGAGCGTCTAAGCCTCATAGGCGGGGCGCAAAAGAAGCTGGCCCAGCTTGAGACGGATACCGAACAGAGGCGGGTTCACTTAGCCCAGGCGGTTGCCGACTATCGTGCAGCCGCAGATCTCGGACAACGGGAGGGAATAGACGATCCTTATCCGATCCTCAGTGCTGTGGTCCTCGAGGTGTTGCTCGGGAAGAAGGACGCCCAGCGGGAAGCAGCACTCTCGCGATGCGAGGCCCTGGCGCAAGCACGTTTCAAGGACACGCGCAGTGTATGGGATGCCATTACCATTGCAGACGTTGCCTTGATTCGGGCGATCATGGACCAGTCGCTTCTTCAAGAGATGAATCAGATAGTAGAGAAGTACCGGGCGGCATTTACCGAGTCCTCAGCGACACAACGCGAGCAAGACTCGGCCCTGACTCAGATGAGGTTCATCAGCGTGATGCTCGAACAATTGCCTTATTCCGATCGTGACGTGGTCGCATCAGCTGCGGAATCGTTAGATCAGATTCTAAAGCAGTTGGAACCGCGGGTTCAGCCTGCAGCGCTCAGTGTTAAGGCAACATCCAGCGGACCATCGAGGCAGATGCGTCAATCGAAGCCACTACTGAAACAGCGTATGAGGAAGAAGCCTATCCAGGAGAAGGCAAGGGGGCGGTCTATTCGTCGAGCAGCCAAGAGACGATCAATGCTCTCGTGATGACATTCACGAAGGGCTAGCCGATCGTGAGATCAATACCCAGCACAAGAGACCATCCATTACGGAGGATATCAGATGAAAAAGAACGTGACTCCCATCTCAGCTCGTGAATTTGTGAATGCCGCGAAGTTGCCGTCCCCGACACGTGGGGCAGTGGAAGGCAGTCGAGAACTCATCGATTTCAACGCGCAGAAGACTCAGGCCATGGTCGTGGCCTCCGATGTCGTCTCCTTTGTGAAGGGTGTGTCGAGCGAGCGGCGGCAAGATATCGTCAATTCCAGCCTGCTCGCTCAGTTGGTGGCCAATAAACAAGTGCCCGACAAGACGCACGTCACCCAATGGTACAAAACGTACTTCGAGGTATTGCAGAATATCGGATGGGTCATTCAAGATCACAGTTTCTCCTCATATACGGAAGAAGCCAACGGTCTTGAGGCGCATGAAGCAATCCTCAAAGTCGCGGGAGCCTTTCTGGGGGGTGCTCCGGCAGCCCTCGCCATCGTG
>JAHBWO010000040.1 GCA_019636945.1 Nitrospira sp.
TCGGCATGCTGACAGCCGCCGTAATACCGCTTGCCCGAATAGCCTTCAGCATATTTATTGGTGAGCAACGAGCCCTGGGCGGCAAGCACCGCCGGGCTGGCGAAATTCTCCGAGGCAATCAAGAGTAACTTTTCACGTTGCCGGATCGCTTCCGACTCAATCGCGGCATAGACATCGGGATCTACCGCTTTCAGTGCATCCAATGAGCCGATCGCGTCCTGCATCATGCTGTCATCACCCCTTTAATTCCGAAGCGGAAGGTTCTTCTGCCTCTTGTTTCTTGACCACGCGAACCGTTACGGTCGCGACCACGTCCCTGTGCATCTTAATGGGTACAGACACCGTGCCCAACTCCTTGATCGGGTGCGCCAATTGGATCTTCCGCCGATCCACCGTCACACCTTGGGCCGCTAATCCCTCCGCGATGTCTTTCGTGGTGACGGAGCCAAACAGCTTGTCGTCCTTGCCCGCCTGCATCTCGATCGTCAGCGATACCGCCGACACTTCTTTGGCATGGGCTTCGATCTCCAGCTTCTCTTTCTTGGCCTTCTCGGCCGCCACCCTCTTCACATGTTCGAACGCCTTCATGCTTCGGCTGTCGGCTTCAACGGCCTTACGCCTCGGCAACAAATAGTTTCTCGCGAACCCATCGGCGACGTTGATGAGATCGCCGAGATGCCCAACCCCTTCCAGGGTCTCTTGAAGAATAACTTTCATAGCCCTACTCCTTCACATAATAAAGTGCCAGAGAATACTGAGCTGGCTGCGAAATGTCAATTCGGAGGGATACGGGTGGGGATGCCTATGGAATGATACCGAGGGCACGGCCCGCTGTGGCAAACGCCGCTACGGCCTGTTGCAACTGAGCAGGTGTATGGGCCGCCGACATTTGGGTCCTGATCCTTGCCCGTCCTTGAGGAACGACAGGATAGCTGAACCCGACGACGTAGACCCCTTCGTTCAGCAATGCCTCCGCCATCGAGGTGGCAAGGGCGGCCTCACCCAGCATGACGGGAATGATGGGATGCTCGCCTGGAACGAGCCGGAAGCCGAGCGTAGTCAGCTCATCCCTGAAAAAAGCAGCATTGGCGCGAAGCTGTTGCCTGAGATGGTCACCTTGCTGTACGAGCTCAAGCGCACAGAACGCACCAGCCGCAATCGGCGGAGGGAGGGAGTTGGAGAAGAGGTAGGGCCGAGACCGTTGGCGCAGCAACTCCACAACCTCAGCCTTGCCGGAGGTAAATCCACCCGTTGCACCCCCGAGCGTCTTTCCCAAGGTGCTAGTCACGATTTCAATCCGGTCAACGACGCCGAAATGCGCCGGCGTACCTCTCCCATTCGGACCGAGCACTCCGGTGGCATGACTGTCATCGACGATCACAGCCGCGTCATATCGTTCCGCTAGCCCCACAATTTGATCAAGCTTGGCCAGATCACCGTCCATTGAAAACACTCCATCGGTAACAATGAGCCGAAGGCGGCAGTCACCTGCTTCCCGGAGCCGCGCTTCGAGATCAGCCATATCGGAATGGGCGTACCGAAGTCGTTTAGCTTTGCAGAGTCGGATACCGTCGATCAGGCTTGCGTGGTTCAATGCGTCGCTGATGACGGCATCGCGCTCATCCAGCAACACTTCAAAGAGTCCCCCGTTGGCATCGAAGCAGGAACTGTAGAGGATCGTGTCCTCAGTACCAAGAAACGCACTGATGGCCTGTTCCAGCTGCTTGTGCAGATCTTGCGTGCCGCAAATAAACCGCACTGAGGCCATGCCATAGCCATGGGTATCCAACCCTGTTTTTGCCGCTTGGACGATCGCCGGATGATTCGCGAGGCCGAGATAGTTGTTGGCGCAGAGATTGAGCACCGAGCCCTGAGAGACCCGAATATTCGGACCTTGTGGGCCCAGAATGCGCCGCTCGGATTTATACAGGCCTTTGGCCCGGATGTCGGTAAGTTGAGTATCCAGAACCTGTTTGAGAGAATCGTAGGCCATGATTTGCGTGAGAGGTGAAAGGTAAAAAGTGAAAGCCAGGAATGGTACAGCCCGGAAATTTAGATTTCCATGTCTTGCTTCTTACTTCTCACTTTTCACTTCTCACCTATTTCCCCTATCACGGGAATAGCACCACCTTTCCGCATTGCCCCGACTGAATCAACTCAAACCCGGTCGCAAACTCGCTCAGTGGAAACGAATGGGTGATGACCGGCCGGATATTGAGACCGGCCTTGAAGAGACCGGCCAGCCGGTACCAGGTTCCAAACAACCGCCGGCCGGTAATCCCGTACACACGAATCCCCTTGAAGATCATTTCGTTAGGGAGATCAAACGTCACAGGGCCGGTGGGAATACCGAACAATGTGACCCGCCCACCGTTCTTCACCGCCTGAAAGGCCTGGTGCAACGCCTCTGGGTTTCCCGACATCTCCAACGACGCATCAACCCCTTCACCGGCGGTGATATCCAGAATCGTAGCGGCCAGCTGTTCCGGGAGATACGCTTTTGGATTGAGGACGTGATCCGCACCAACTTGCTTGGCCAAACCAAGCCGGTAGTCGCTGACATCCGACGCAATAATGGTGGCCGCCCCGGCAGTTCGTGCGACAGCCGCGGCAAACAACCCGGTTGGGCCGCATCCGGTGATCAACACCGCCTGGCCGGTCAAGTCTTCAGCAAGGGCAGCGTCAACTGCATTGCCGATTGGTTCCTGGAGACAGGCTAACTCAGGCGGAATGTTCGGATCCGTTTTCCACAGGACGTTTTCAGGTAAAATCACATACTGCGCGTAGGATCCGTCTCGGTCGACTCCGAGGATCTTATAATTCTTGCACACATGCGCCAATCCCGTCCTGCACTGAAAACAGGCTCCACAAGTCAGATGCGATTCCGCTGCGACATAGTCGCCGGTTTTGACGAGGGACACCTCGCGTCCGACCTCCACCACGTGGCCGCACAACTCATGGCCGATCACGCGCGGTGGATGGATCCGCCGCTGTGCCCATTCATCCCACCGATAGATATGGGCGTCGGTTCCACAGAGCGAAGTCGCCGCCACCTTCACCACCACGTCATGGAGCCCTGGCATTGGGTCCGCCCAATCAGTGAGGGTGAGACCCGGTCCCGCAACAGTTTTGACGAGTGCTTTCATGAGTGCATTCTATACCAACATCACCAGTGGACGCCCATGTTTCAGCGAAAGAAACACATTGCGCCACCCTCTCGTGGTGGATAGGATATCAAGCAGAAAGAACTGGATCGATCGAGAGAAAATACGCCCCATGCGGGGAGACTGAAAGGGGATGAACATGAACAGGAGCCGAGCCTGGACACAGCGCATCATCATGATGAGTTTCTTGGCACTGTGTTCACTGAACGTCCAAGCCGAGACGGCTCGATGGAACATCGACCCGGATCACTCCCTGATTGAGTTCCGGGTAGCGCACATGGTGATCTCGAAGACTTCAGGACGATTTCTCGACTACCGCGGATTCGTCGAGATGGATGCGAACGCAAAGACCATCAACGCGATCGAAGCGACCATCAATGCAGACTCAATCAATACCAACCATGAGAAACGTGATGAACATCTGCGTAATGCCGACTTCCTGGATGTGAAGCAGTTTCCAACGATCATCTACGCCATGAAAACCGCTCGAAAAGAAGGGGAAACATACAAGGCGGTCGGCAATCTCACACTCCACGGCGTCACGAAGGAAGTGACCCTCACCGGGACGTTGAACGGCGTCACGAAGGACCCCTGGGGAAACACGAGAGCCGGATTCACCGCCGACGGCACATTGAATCGTAAGGATTTCGGCATGGTCTGGAACAAAACTCTTGATACCGGAGGACTCGTCGTGGGAGACGACGTCCACATTCATCTGGACATTGAGTGCATTAAGGCGAAGTAACTGAGAAGCCCCAGAGCAGTTTCATGTTTCTGGTTTCAAGTTTCACGTGCCCTGATCAGATGCAGATGGTCTTGATTGGCGTTCAGACCTGAGACTTGAAACTTGCAACCTGAAACTCCTCCCCCCAAGCAACTATGAAAGCCATGGTGCTCCACCATACTGGCAACGTCTCCCGCAATCCGTTGCGGCTTGAGGATCGTCCGGTCCCTATTCCACAGCCAGATCAGGTCCTTGTTCAAGTCCACGTCTGCGGCGTCTGCCGCACCGACCTCCATGTGGTGGAAGGCGAACTGCCCGACGTAGCCTTACCAATCATCCCAGGGCATCAAACAGTCGGAACGGTGATACAACTCGGTGCCGGGGTCTCGGAGGTGAAAGAAGGCGATCGTGTCGGAATCGCCTGGCTACAAGGCACATGCGGACAGTGTGAGTTTTGTACAAGCAAGCGGGAGAACCTCTGCTTACAAGCCAAATTCACCGGCTACCAGTTTGATGGTGGCTATGCGGAATATGCTGTGGTGCCTGCACAATTCGCCTATCCAATCCCTTCTATCTTTTCAGATGATGAAGCCGCGCCCTTGTTGTGTGCGGGCATTATCGGCTATCGCGCCTTGCGCCTCAGCAGCATCAAGCCAGGCCAGCGGCTTGGTCTCTATGGATTCGGTGCCTCCGCGCACATTGCGATTCAGATCGCACGCCATTGGGGCTGTCAGGTCTATGTGAGTTCGCTCAAGCGAGAGCACCAGGAATTGGCAAAGCAACTAGGCGCCGTCTGGGTCGGTGGCGCGATGGAAATGCCGCCGGATAAGCTACACAGCTCCATCATCTTTGCCCCAGCCGGTGAACTCGTGCCGCTTGCGTTACAGGCACTTGAACGAGGCGGCACCTTAGCCTTAGCCGGTATCCACATGTCGCCCATTCCCTCGCTGGACTATGATCGCGATGTCTTCGGCGAACGCGTCATCCGCAGCGTCACGGCCAATACCAGACAGGACGGCATCGATTTATTGCGTGAAGCAGCGGCCATTCCTATAAAACCCCGCACGATCCGTTTTCCTCTGGAAGAGGCGAACCGTGCCTTACAAGAATTGAAGGCTGGAAGCTTTCAAGGAGCAGCGGTGCTGACGATGTGACCGTGGCAGGACCTCGGGTAAGCCCCGCAACAGGCACAAGGCGGTTCAGATACCGATTACTCGGGTAAGGTCGCCCCCCTGATTGACGAACGTCGCTCTCAAGGTATATTTTCTATACCAGGATGGATTTCGAGTTCGATGTTGCAAAGAGCAAGGCCAACCGTGAAAAACACGGGATCGACTTTATCGAAGCACAAGGGCTGTGGGAAGACGAGGACCGTCTGGAAATCCCAGCGCGAACAGAAGATGAGCCACGATATGTGCTGATCGCGGTCCACAAGCAAAAGCTCTGGTCGGCTTTTTTTACCTATCGGAAGGGACGTATACGGTTGATTTCAGCTCGCAGATCCAGAACGGAAGAAAGGGCACTCTACTATGAAAGCCAAGAATCTCGAGAAGATGTTTGATGAGGGCAAAGACGTGACACCTCATCTGGCCCTCTCGAAAGCCCGTCGTCCTGGGCATGAGCAGAGACGGGTGAACGTCGACTTTCCCAATTGGATCATCGATTCTCTAGACACTCAGGCGAGCCGCCTTGGCGTCACCAGGCAATCCGTAATCAAACTGTGGATCGCCGAGCGGTTGAAGGAAGAACAAAAGAAGGCTAGTTGAGCACCGACAGGTAGACAGAGACGTAGTCGAGGTACCGTGAAGGACTACCACATCAGTACCTTCTATAGCGATGCAGACAGAGGGTACATCGCCGACATCCCCGACCTCGACGTCTGTTCGGCGTTCGGAAACTCTCCCGCCGAAGCACTCAAACAAGCGAAAGTCGCGAAACGAGCCTGGCTCGCGGCGGCGCACGCTGAAAAGAAACCCATCCCAACACCACGCTATCGCCCTGTCATCTACCAAACCAGCACGTAGCCCATCCGCTCTCACCACGCACCCTACAGCGCCAACCTCACTGAGAACTCCCTCGATAATGGAGATGGACAGGGACCGAACGCACGGATCGTTCGGCTCCTGTGCTCGTGAGTCTCACGCCGGCACGTTAGTGAATGACGATACTCCCGCCGCCGATCGGCTGATCGGTGCCGTTGTCATAGACCGTGAGTCCCGTGCCCTTGTCCCAAATCTTGATGCGAAACGTATCTTTGGGTGGGCCACCCGTGATGGCACTGTCTTTGGCCGTGGGCAGAAATCCGTACTCGCCCAGGCCGTTGATCGTCCCAGAGCCCTTGAACTGGGCCAATGGGCCACCGACGGCGAGCCACTCGTACACGGTACTGTGAAAGTCGAGTTGGCCCGCGCTGAATTCAAACTGTGTCAAGCCGCTGGGCACGGTCGCGCCCTTCTTGTCCTTGGAGACGAAACCGAAATTGGCTTTCCCTTAGGCTGACTCGCACAGCGCCGTCAGCGTGCAGAAGCCTGGGCTGGACTGGATCCATCCGCTACCGATCACAAAACGCCCGGACGGATCGTACACCACCACATTGCTACAGGCGTAGGCTCCGATGTTCAGCTTGGCATCCGTTCCCCGGACACAGGCGTCATAGACCCCTGGGGCCAGGGTCCCGGCGGCAAGGCTCACCGCGACCGTTTCTTGAACCTGATCGAAGCCCGTGGTGGTGGGGCAGATCGACCTGGTGAGGGGGAGCACACAAGCGGAGGGGTCCCCGGCTCCACCGATGAGGACGGTTCCAGCGCTGTTGCGAATTTCGTAACTCGCTGCCACGACGGTGTCGCCCGCCATCGCAACGGAGTAGCCGAATTGATCACCCCCCGCTCCGTCGGAGGCCAGGAGCTTCGTGGTTGCAGTTACAATGCACCATTCAAGACGAGCATATCTGAATCGCGGATGAGTCGCAGACCATCCACATCGAATTACAGCGTTTGAGAGACTGACGATACGAAGGATTACTCGCCAAGGAGAGAGAATAGAGGCGACAGAGTCGCCTACCGCTTCCTCCCAAGAATATTCGCTGCCTGCTCCGACACTTCCTTCACCAGCACACCCAGTTTGGAATGTGACGGCTCGAAGTCGACCGGCCAGTCGAAATGGCGCAACCGTTCGCTGGCAGCAGGACCTATTGAGCCCACAACCAGTTTCTGCAACGCGTCATGAAACGGGATGATGTTTCCATCCTGTTCCAACACCTGCATAACGTGGTCGATCTGCATGGCGTTGGTGATCAGCATGACCTCCACCCGCCCGGCGATGACCCGCTCGCAGGCGGTACGCATTGGCCCAAGATCCTCCGGTAAGGCCCATTGGTAGATCGGCACAGGAAAGACAGCTGCTCCACGCTGCTCCAGAGCCTTCACCAGCGCGTTGTTGGGTATGCCATATTCCTGCACGGCGATTCGCACGCCCGGCTCAAGGCTGTACTCATCCATCGCAGAAACCAGATCGATCCAGGTATTGGGCTCCGGCACCGTCACTGTTGGAACAAGCCCCACGGCCTTGAGCGCTGCAACCGTTTTCGCCCCCCTGGCAATGATCACCGTCCCCTGTAACGCCTCAACGATCGATGGCCAGGGATACTGCGGTTTCAAGATCTCGAACAACGCCTCGGTACCGACACCGGTGAGCAAGACCAGCATGTCGATCTGTCCTGCCATTAAGCGCGTTCCCAATTCATAGGCCGCCTGGTTGCTCTCCAGCGGGATTTCTCGCAGC
Organism: Nitrospira sp.; assembly: GCA_019636945.1. Classification (GTDB taxonomy): domain Bacteria; phylum Nitrospirota; class Nitrospiria; order Nitrospirales; family Nitrospiraceae; genus Nitrospira_D. The sequence goes on from JAHBWO010000040.1 coordinate 7,669, forward strand.
GCCGGAGCCATGAGTGGGAGACCTTCATACCGTTCAATCAAACGAGCCAGCTCCGTCTCCATCCGACTTTCGAACGCCACCACCGTCATTCCGTTGAATGTCATAGCCTAACGACTCCTCCCCGATCAGGTGCCAATCATACTACACTCGTCGTCACGAGGGAGAGCCGGTTTTCCGTTGACGGCTGATCGCTCGTCTCCCTACTATACGGATGTGATCATTGTTCAACGAGTGCGAGACACCCCATGACAGCACCACTTCATCGCGGTCTTCGGCATCTGGCACTTCGTGTCATGGATCTTCCTCGATCACGTCGATTCTATGAGCAGATCCTCGGTATGCAGGTCGTCTGGGAACCGGACCCGGAGAACGTGTATTTCAGCTCTGGCGTCGACAACCTGGCACTGCATCAGATCTCGAAGCATGAATTGGACTCCTACGAGTCCTCGAAGACCCAACTGCTCGACCACATGGGCGTGATTCTTGAAAGTCCACAGGCCGTGGATCAGATGCACCGCGAGATCACGCCCTCGATTGAGTCCCTGGGCGGACGAATCACCAAACAGCCGAAACTGCATCGTGATGGCAGCTACTCATTCTATTTCTCCGACCCTGACGGCAATGTGATTCAAGCGTTGTACGAACCGGCGATCAGTCGATTGACGATAGGACTGAGTAACGAGGACTGAGGGCTGAGATGGAACAACAGCGAGTAGATAAATTTGAGGATCTCATTGCTTGGCAGAAGGCACGGGAATTGACCAAAGCAATCTACCAAGTGACTACATCAGGGCCTTTTGCCAAAGACTTCGGATTACGCGACCAGATCCGACGAGCTGCCGTCTCGGTCATGTCCAATATTGCCGAAGGATTCGAACGAAGCGGGCGTTCGGAGTTTCACCAATTTCTGAGTATAGCGAAGTCATCCTGCGCAGAACTCAGATCACAACTGTACGTTTCGCTTGACGCGAGATACCTATCTCCATCGACATTTCGTCAGTTGATTCTTCAAGCGGAAGAAGTCGCACGAATCATAGGCGGCCTTCGCAAAGCAGTTCATGCACAACGAATACTGGCTCGCGCTTCTGGGCTCGAGAGGAAATCCGCAATACCTCGATCCTCAGTCCTCAGTCCTCAGTCCTGACAACCATGACCCAGCTCTGGACCAGCCTTCCCAAATCCCATTACGTGAGCCTCGTCCCCTGGTGTTGGGCACAACTAGAAAGTGCGGAGCCGCCAGGCCCCTTTCCATTCATTGGCGGTGTCGCCCCTGAAGTGGTAGCCAGCCTCCAGGAGGCTCACGGTCTCCTGGCCAGTGCGATCGATACTGCGATCAGCGATGTCTTCTCGAAACGGGCCCCGCTGGACGAACCGGAGCGTCGGCGACGGCTCGAAGATGCTTATGCAGAGCTGATCAACGCCCGCCCCCACCTCCAGCGACACATCCGCTGCGGCCGTCGACCGGACGGCACCTTTCACTGGGAATTCCCGACAGATCCGACTCGATCCTCAACCGTCACGAACGGCGGGCTCCGCATGTTTCATGCGATTAACCAGCAGGCCATCCCATTCGGATTCAACAACCGCCGCCTGGGCCCATTGATTGGCAAACTCCTCGGTCTCCTCAATGGCACTCGCACCGCAGACGAAGTCGGCACCATCGTCTCCTCAATGCCTCGTGATTCCCAGGGCCTGCTCACCACATTTATGGAGCTCTTGCAGCGACATGAATGTCTAACCAGCTCGACGACAGCGTCGCTACGCCATCATTGGTTCGAGGTCGTTCAGGATCAAGATACTGTGCACCTTGGCCATGCGGCCTTACTCTACCGACAACGTGACACGGTGTTGCTCTTTGACCCATGGCTCTTGCCCTGGTTCGCAGAATCACCCATGCCGTCACTCTGGGGCGGGCTCGTCCCCAAGCCGGTAGCGGTCTTCCTCACACATGATCACGATGACCATGTGGATCCCCGCACCTTGCTCCATCTACCGAAAGAGATCCCCATCATCATCCCCAGCCGACGCAATCGCACCCAGCTGTTTTTTGACTATCGGTCACTCCTGGCGGAGCTGGGGTTTGAGCAGGTGATCGAGCTGGCCCATGGGGAGAGCTGGCCGTTCGAGGGAGGCACGGTCGTGTCGGTCCCGTTCTATGGCGAAGATCCCTGTGATCTCAATATGCCGCGGAATTGTTATCTGATTTCCGATCGCGGGCACAATGTGTTGGTTCATGCGGACAGTGGCCCCACCAACGACGGGCGATCAGCTCTCAAAGACTCAATTATTCAACGGATGGTCGGCAAGTACGGACCGATTCCCCTGGTCTTGGCCTCACAGCAACAACTGCGTGAGATCCGAACCCATGCAGCCCACGCACCGCTCTCTCACCCAGGCCAATGGCTGGACATCGGCGAGAACGGCTATCTCACAAACGCCTATCTTGCCGAGCTCTGCACAACCGCCCGCGCCCAACTGTTTGTGTCGTACGCCACCGGTGGAGCGGATTGGTATCCGGACCACCTCTCGTTCATGTTCAGTCGCCGGAACCCTGCCAGAACTGCACTGCTGACAGCCCACTGGGAACCGGCGGAAAAGTTAAAAGACCTTCTGGCTTCACAGGGATGTCGTTATCATCATGCCCACGCGCTGGACATCTTTCGCCCCACAGCGGGAGGAACGATTGAGGTTCACTCAACAGGAGAATCCCTAACCCCACTGACTCTTTATCGGGTGGATCATGGCGATCCCCCGTTTATGAAAGCCGCGCCGCGGCGATAAGTCCTTATTTTGAGGAGCAGCTATGAGCGAAAGACCAGCGACGATTCTTGTCACCGGAGCCGCGGGATTCATCGGATTCCATGTGGCGATGCGCCTCCTGGACCGAGGCGACCATGTCATCGGCCTCGACAATCTCAACGATTACTACGACGTCCGACTGAAGGAAGCTCGACTGGCACAGCTCCGGCCTCGTGAACGATTCACGTTCATTAAACTAGACCTCGCCAATCGGCAAGGCATGAAAGACCTCTTTGCCGACCAGTCGATCCAGCGGGTGGTGCACCTAGCCGCTCAAGCCGGAGTTCGCTATTCACTGGTCAATCCACACGCCTACACCGAGAGTAACATCGAAGGGTTCATGAATATCCTGGAAGGCTGCCGACATAACCAGATCGAACACTTGGTCTATGCATCTTCGAGTTCTGTCTATGGCGGTAATACCCACATGCCGTTCTCAATCCATGACAATGTGGATCATCCCGTCTCGCTCTATGCCGCCAGCAAGAAGGCTAATGAGCTCATGGCTCATTGCTATGCCCATCTGTATCGGCTGCCTTGCACCGGCTTGCGCTTTTTTACCGTGTATGGTCCATGGGGGCGGCCTGACATGGCCCTCTTCATCTTTACCAAGGCCATTTTGGAGGGCAAACCGATCGATGTCTTCAATCAGGGCAAGATGAAACGCGACTTCACCTATATCGATGATATCGTCGAAGGCATCATCCGGACACTTGATCATCCGGCAACCGCCAATCCCTCCTGGTCGGGAGAACGACCGGATCCCGGAACCAGCTCCGCTCCAGCCCGCATCTACAACATCGGCAATCATCAGCCGGTGGAGCTGCTGGATCTCATCGGAGTACTGGAGCAAGCTTTGGGGAAAAAGGCGGAGAAGCGACTTTTGCCGATACAGCCGGGCGACGTGCCCGCGACCTATGCCGATATCGACGATCTCACCAATGACGTCGGCTTCAGGCCAAATACCCCGGTAGAGGTGGGCATTCCTCGCTTCGTGAAATGGTACCGAGAATTCTACGGATTGTGAGGACAACTGACCAAGTTGCGTTAGTAGCACCCCACCGGCACGAACCCGGTCCCGAACAGCCTCGATAACGCGATGTAGCGCGCGTTATCGTAGAAGGAATGGCTGGCCCCTCGCTGATTCCTCCCCGTGAGGTCCCCTCCATAGGACGGATCGGACCCGAAGAACATCCCTCCCCTGGTCTTCTGCACGAGGTGCATCCATTCCATATACAACGTGCAGGCTTCCGCCTGGACTGAGCCAGAAACCGTGTTGCTCGCATACCAGTCGCGTGCCCATTCCGGAACCTGCCGTCCCGCCCCCACTGACTCACGATCTCGCGCGGCAGACGGCTCAACCTGTGACTCCCTCATGAGCTGCGTTCGAGGAATCGTCGGCATATTCACCAAATCAGGCACAACCGAGAGCGGTTTCAGATCCATCGCTTCACACCCAGCCCGCTCCTTATTGGTATACATCGTGCTCCCGTCTGCTTGGAAACACTTCCAGGTTGTCGGACCAGCTCCCGTGTCTCCCCAAGCCATTCCCGTGGACAAAGCCACCAGGATGGTCGCCGAGAGGAACGTTCCTTGAACCTGCCGCATGGGACACCTCCAGATCATGTAGCCAAGACACGCGGTGCGTGAGCACCCTGGTCGCTCTCTATAGTTGGTGCGCACACCCTACTCAATACTTTGTTTTTCGTCTATGCAGCTTTGGAGGGGGAGCCACAAACCGTAGGATCTCGACCGACTGACGCTTGCCGTGGTTGCGCCCGTCGCCCGCCACAAACCGATGAGGGGCCGGCGCTCAATAACCACACTATTCATACCCGGGCTCCCTCATCCCAAATCGCTCCTGTCCCACACCCTGCATTACCTTGTCCGCTATCGAAACCTCAGGTATCCTGCCTGTCATATTGCCGATGGTCTGTTGGGTAAAACAGCCTAGATGTGTCATCTCAGCCCATCAGCAGTGGTTAGGTCGATTCATCAACAGAGAACGTGCACTCGATAGCTGCACAACATGACCGACTATAATGTCCTCACGAATCTGCTCTTCATCTACACCGTATCGATCGCGGTGGTGTTTCTGTTTCATCAGTTCCGACTCCCCTCAATCGCCGGGTTCCTAGTCGCGGGTGCACTGATCGGCCCTCATGGGCTCAATCTCATTTCCGATATCGCCACCGTACAGGTCTTGGCGGAAATCGGCATCGTACTCCTCCTGTTCACCATCGGCATTGAATTCTCGTTGGTCCAACTCGCCTCGCTCCAACGCCTGCTGCTGATTGCAGCCCCGATCCAAGTGGGTGGAGTCATCGCCATTACATGGCTCGGCGGCACGCTCGCAGGATTACCAACCTCTCAGGCGATCTTTTGGGGGTTTCTGCTCTCACTCAGCAGCACCGCCATTGTGCTCAAGGCATTGACGGCCAGCGAAGCCAGCGACTCACCACACGGGCGGGCCACGATCGGAATCTTGGTATTCCAAGACATCGCGGTCGTACCAATGATCTTGCTCACGCCTATTCTCGCCAGCCCAAGCGATGGGGCGATTGCCCCGGTGTTGCTCTCTCTGGGGAAATCGTTGGTCGTGGTGGCCTGTATTCTGGTCGGCGCGTGGTATGCGGTCCCGATCTTGCTCGAACACATCGTCCGCAGTCGAAGCCGGGAACTGTTCTTATTGACCATCATTGTCCTCTGCCTCGGCATCGCCTGGCTGACCTCTCTCGGCGGACTCTCGCTGGCGCTCGGCGCCTTCATCGCCGGCCTCGTGATCTCCGAGTCGGAGTACAGTCACCAAGCCATCGCCGAAGTGTTGCCCTTTCGTGACAGTTTCAATAGCCTCTTCTTCGTTTCCATCGGCATCCTGATGGATTGGCATATTCTGCTGGAGTACCCCTTCGTCGTGACCGGCCTTCTGCTGATCGTCCTCTTAGTGAAATTCTTCGCGGGCGCCGGCGCAGTACTTGCCGCCTCCATGCCGCCCCGATCCGCAGTCATGACCGGCATCGCCCTCGCACAAGTGGGAGAATTCAGCTTTATCCTGGCACAAGTCGGCCAGGAGGATCAGCTCCTGTCAGGAATTCAGTATCAGATATTTCTGGCTGTCTCGGTCTGTTCGATGATCATTACCCCGATCCTCATTCAGCTGTCGCCGCATCTTGGCCGACGAGTCGAGGCCGTCCAGCGACTCCACCGCTGGTTCCCTGGACAAACCACGGCACATGTTCTTGAAGCGGAGGGGCGTCATCTTCGCATCAAGGACCATGTCATTATCGTGGGATATGGGCTGAACGGCCGCAATCTCTCTCGCGTCCTGGGCGAGACGGAAGTTCCCTATATTGCGTTGGATTTGGACGGTGAAACCGTGCGCCGCGAGTCGGCCCACGGATTACCCCTCTTCTACGGAGACGCAACAAATCCGACCGTATTGCGACACGTCAAGATCGAACAGGCTCGAGTCCTGGTCGTGGCCATCTCTGACCCCTTCATGGCGCGCCGGACCGTGCAGGTTGCACGAGGATTGAATCCAAAGATTCACATCGTCGTCAGGACTCGTTATTTGCGTGAATTGGAAGAGCTCCATCAGCTCGGCGCCGACGATGTCGTGCCGGAAGAATTTGAAACGTCGATCGAGATTTTTGCGCTCGTCCTCCGTACCTATCAGATGCCGCAAGACTTCGTCATGCGCAAGGCGGAGCAGGTGCGTCGGGAAGGATACGCGCTTCTTCGCCGAAGCGAACTGCCTGAACTGGCGCACCACTTGCGCGGCGGCACCCTCACCGATGTGGAAGTGGAAACATTCCGGATTGAGGAAGCCGCACCGGCGGCAGGGAAAACGCTCGCCCAGCTGGCGTTGCGTCTGCGGACCGGAGCCTCGATCATTGCCTTGACCAGAGGCGGAGTGACCGAATCAAACCCGTCGGACAAAACGAAACTCTTGGCCGGCGATATCGTGGTCCTACTCGGATCACGCGATGAAATTCGTCGTGCGATGGAATTCATCCTCACCGATCAACCTGACCGATAACTTCGGAATCTCCTTGTTGTCTTGTCGTTTCTCCGAGACTCAGCTTCGCCAGCGAAGCGTGACTCGTTCTTTGAGCGGGTGATCGAAGGGGCGTCCGGTCTGAACCGATTCGAGATGGGCTGCTTTCAGCTTATAGTACCATCTCGCGGGCATATCGGCGTCTCCCAGAAACATGGAGGAGGGCTTATGACGGAGACCCACCGCCAAATGCTTCATCGCCCGCTCATCCTGGCCCAGAAACATCTTGGTCAACGTACGAAAAATCAAATTGCCGAACGGCAGCCAATGCAGGCCGCACCAATAGGCTGAAAAATCAATGCGACACTCCATATCGGCGACAGGTGTGGACATCAACCGATTCGCGAGCCAGACACTGCCACATTGCATCAGTTCCACTCGCTGGTTCGGCAGTAAAAAGTCGATGGTGGTGCTCAACGGTCCTCCATAGATACGCTCGATCCAATGAAACGGCCCGCTGTTCTTTGCCGGCCGGTGCGCAGTCATCCTGAAACCATAGGGGATCGGCTCAAAGACTTTCGTCTTCTCGTGCATCCGCGCATCGCTACGCCACCACGAATGGACATAGGGACCATGGACCGGATCGATGAGCCCGATGACACCATCATCGGGCGTGCAGGTGTAGGTCAGCGAAATGTGGAATGATTGCCGAGGCTCCGAGGGAAGCGGCATACGCGGAGCCGGCGGCAACGGATCAGTATTCCCTCGCTCATCAGCCAAATACAACCAAATCATTCCGTCCGTCTCTTCGACCGGATAGGTTGCCACGCCGATCTTGTCGCATTGGAAACTCCCCCCTTCGGGAAGGGCCGGGATCCGCTGACAGCGCCCCTTCGTATCAAACTGCCACCCGTGATACGGACATTCCACAAGCTCACCATCGAACCGACCGAACGACATCGGCATCCCTCGGTGAGGGCAGAGGTCGCGCATCGCTGCCAGCGTACCCGCTCGATCCCGGCATAGAAGAATCGGCAGGTCCAACATCTTGAGTGCGGTCATCGTCCCCGGACGGAGTCGATGGCTAGGAACGGCCGGATACCAAAAGCCGAACAGGGGCGCACTCCTGGAAGCGAGGACCTCGGGTGATAATAGTTGGCTCATTGCTGAACAGGATGTGGTCGCAGGAAGACGTCGTATAAATAGAGTCCGGACTATAACGGGGGGCAGAGATCAGGTCAAGCAACGAACGGACCAGGAGGATGGCCCTGTTCCTTGACACCCCAAAGGACCACATACTATTCTGTTCAAGTACCGAGCGCACTGAGTCCTGCCTATGGGGTAGAGGTGATACGATGATTGCCACACAGATTGAGCCGGCGGCGACGCTGGCACAGCTACAAGAATCCAAGCCGGAAAGTGTCACCATCGTCTTGTTGAGCGGTGATCTCGATCGGGCGATGGCAGCTTTCATCATTGCGACAGGCGCAGCCGCCATGGGCATGAAGGTCACGATGTTCTTTACCTTTTGGGGGCTGAATGCCATCCGAAGAAAGGGTGCCACCAGTTCGGCAAAGGACTGGCTTCGCCGGATGTTTGGACTGCTCAATAAAGGCGGGGCCGACAGCCTTCCGTTATCCCGTTTCCATATGGGCGGGTTGGGCACGAAGATGATGCAAAAGGTGATGAAGCAAAATCGCATGCCCGATGTACCGGAATTGATGCAGACCGCCCTTGATCTTGGCGTACATTTTATCGCGTGCACGACCACCATGGGCCTGATGGGCATTACCAAAGACACCTTAATCGATGGAATCGATCAGTTCGCCGGTGTCACGACATACCTGGCGGAAGCAAAGCGGGGTAGCGTCAATCTATTCATTTGAACTGACAGCTCTCATCCGGGAGCGAGGGATATCTTCATGATGCAAGCCGATGTCAAACTCGACACATTAGGGTACTTTTGTCCCATGCCGATCATTCTGACGTCGAAGAAGATCAAAGAGCTGGCCTTGGGCCAGGTGCTGGAGGTCGTCTCCGATGATGAAGGCATCAAGAAAGACATGCCGGCTTGGTGTGAAACCACCGGCCATCAAATGGTGGGGCTGGAAGAAGAGCAGGCAAAGTCTGGGCGGATTTACAAGGCTTTTGTGAAGAAAACAAAATAATCAGGCTTTTTCAGAATCGACCAGACCAGAAGCCGGTAGGACCAGACGAAGTCCTCCGGCTTTTTCGTTTAAGACCAGACGGGTGGCATGAATCACATCGTTGAATGCGTGCCTAACTTCAGTGAAGGCCGGGATCGAGCCACTGTCCAAGCCATACTCGACGCGGTCGCCTCGACGTCCGACGTCGTGTGTTTGGACCACTCGATGGATCCAGACCACCATCGAGCCGTCCTGACCTTCTGTGGAACCCCTGAGGCAGTTGTCGAGGCAGCTTTCCGTGCGATCCGTACCGCTGCCAACCTCATTGATTTGCGTAGTCATGCCGGCGTGCATCCGCGCGTGGGAGCAACGGACGTCGTCCCATTTATTCCGATCAAAGGCACGACGATGGAAGATTGTGTTCGGCTGGCCACGCGCCTCGGAGAACAAGTTGGACGTGAGCTGGAGATTCCCGTCTTCCTGTACGAACGGGCCGCAACTCGAGCCAATCATGCTCCCTTGGAAGCAATCAGACGTGGAGGGCTCGCGGGCTTGGCATTCCGAATGGCATCCGACCTGAATTGGGCACCCGATTTCGGTCCGGCCCGACTCCATCCAAGTGCCGGAGCCATCGCCATCGGTGCCCGGCCACCACTCATCGCATACAACATCAATCTCCGCTCGACGGAAGTGGACAAGGCCCGTGCGATCGCCCGCGCCGTCCGCCACTCAAACGGAGGACTCCCTCATGTCAAGGCGATCGGCGTCGACTTACCCAGTCGGAGAATCGTCCAGGTCGCCATGAATCTAACCGACCATCAGGCCACACCAATCCTCACTGCGTTTCAGGCAGTCCAGGCGGAAGCGGCACGACTTGGAATCGAGGTCGCCGGCAGTGAACTGATTGGATTAATCCCGCAGGCAGCGCTGCAGCACACTGCCACCACAGCGCTCCAACTTGATCGCTTCGATGCCAGCCAAGTCCTAGAAACAAGAGTCAGCGAGATGCTGCGCTGCAAGACCGCTCCAGAACAAACCGTGGCGGAGTTTCTTGCCGCCGTGGCCGATTCCAAGCCAACCCCAGCTGGTGGAAGTGTCGCCGCATTGGTGGGAGCCTTGGCGGCTTCATTAGGAGTGATGGGGGCCCGTCTCGGTCGGCAACCGGACGCGGAACAGCGTCTCCTTGCACTGAGCCGCAACCTCCACAGGCTGGTTCAAGCGGACGCGGCGGCCTACAACGAGCTGATAGCGGCCTACAAGCGCCCTAAACATGACCCCGAACGCGCCCAGACAATTTCAGTTGCACTCCAACGGGCAACTGAGATCCCACTCCAGATCGTGGAGTTCAGCTGTGAGGCAGCCCGGTTTCTCCAGCCATTACAAGCGGCGGCTAAATTGCCGGTCCGATCAGATCTCACAGTCGGCCTCACCCTCGCAATTGCAGCTGGTCAAGCTGGTCTCTTTACCGTGAAGACAAATATAAATTCACAGCAAAATCAAATACTTATTGATTGCTTTCGAGATAGAGTCTCACAGGTGACCGAAATCCTTGAGGAACTCAAGGTGTTGTGTTAGACTCCGCCGCTGATTTGTGAGGATCTTAAAAACATTATGAAGCAGGCCCACTTGGCCTGAGAAAGTCGAAAATCAATCGGATGGAAATCAAAGTTTTCAATAACAACGTCGAAAAAGCTCTGAAAGTCGCGAAAAAGAAGTTGGCAGGTGAGGGTCTCTTCCGTGAGCTCAAGCGTCGCCGTTTTTATGAGAAACCCAGTGTGAGGAAGAAGGCTAAGCAACGCGAAGCCCAACGACGCCGTCAGAAGTGGTTGTCAAAGCGGAAACCTGAGTAGAGACGCCCTCAGGGCTCTTCTAACCCCGTCCGTAATCTCCTCTCCGTTCGTGCCCACGCCCATGCGTCAGGAGCAAATCCATGCCGCCGTCCGCATCCTCAAGCGCGAGATTCGCCGTTGGGAAGAACCGGTCGTCGGCGTGGTCGCCAAGGAATCGAACCGCGATCCCTTCCTGATTCTTATCTCCACCCTTATCAGTTTACGAACCAAGGACAAGACAACCCGAGAGGCAGGCGACCGGCTCTTTGCGTTGGCGCGTACCCCCGTCACAATGCTGCAGCTGCCGCTGAAGAAGATCGAACAGGCAATTTATCCAGCCGGGTTCTATCGGACTAAGTCCAAGTCAATTCACGAGATCTGCCGACGATTGCTGGATCAGCATGACGGCAAGGTCCCGGACTCCATCGATGAACTGGTCAACTTACCGGGAGTCGGGCGGAAGACGGCGAATCTCGTGGTCACGATCGGATTTGGGAAACCGGGAATCTGTGTCGATATTCATGTGCACCGTATCAGCAACCGCTGGGGCTACATCAAGACCAAGACGCCGGAAGAATCGGAAAACGCTCTCCGCCGAAAGCTGCCGAAACAGTACTGGATCACCTACAACGACCTTCTCGTGCCCTATGGACAAAACCTCTGTCTTCCTGTGTCGCCCCTATGCAGCACTTGCAAGTTGACAGACTTGTGTGACCAAGTGGGAGTCACGAGAAGTCGTTAGAGGTGAAGGGTAAAAAGTAAGAAGCTCATCGGATCCCTGCTTTACCTTTCACATCTCACTTTTCACTTTTTACTATTCAGATAAACAGCTTCGTCTCCGCCTCAGCGGTTAATGACAGAATCGCAGGCAGACCCAGGACCTCATCGACGTTCCGTTCGACCGCACCGGCATCCACTCCCATATATTCCAGGCCGGCGCTGCAGGCGATCAGCCGAAACTTCCCGACGTGCTTCGCATCTTGGAACATTTCTGAAATCTTAGGTACCTTCTTCTCTTTGAGGAGTCTGGCGACTTCCTCGGCAGATCCCGCATACTCCGGTGGAAAGTCGATCTGATCGATCTTGCCTTCGGCCAGCTTTTTGATCGTCCAAAACAGCAACACCACGATTACATCCTTGTCCATCGCGGCAGCCGTCATGCCGAGCGTCGCGACCTGATGCAATTTATCGTATGTTGCGTTGTGGGCAAAAATAACAAACTTCGGTTTGGTCGACATGGGTTACTTCTTCCGTACTCTGGTTTTCACGCTGTTGATATAGTCAGCAATCGCAGCATCAACGTCATCGGCTGTCATGGGACGATCATGCGTTTCACTCTCGTCGACAAGATAGCGTTCATGATCTTTTTCCTGCTTTAGAATGACGGCGTTCTCAGGGGTCACCTCAATCAACATAAACCATTCCTTCGCCCCTTGTGAGAGCACCACCTGCTTGCCGGCTCCCTTTCTGGTGATCTCAATCTGAAGCCCATCATCCGTTTCCGTCGAGGACCATGCCCCGCTTGCAAACGACATCGCCACAATGACGGCCGTCAAGATGCCGAGGAGCGTTGCAGCTTTGGGATTCACCTGGCACCACACTGCTGGGGACAATTCATGACGACTCGATTATAGCGAGCAGGGGCGACTCCGTAAACCATCGAGATCTATCTCGTTTACCTTGAGGGGCACGTGAACCCATGTTAGGATGCCGCCCGATGGACGGACTCATTGCAACGGTTGAGCAATACATCTCCACCGAAACACTCGTGACCCTGACGGCGCTCTCGATCGTCTTTTTCGTCGGGTCGTTGATCGCCATCCCCTTCATCCTGGTCAGGTTGCCGACAGACTTTTTTGACACGCGTGTACCAAGACGCTGGATGGAAAATCATCACCCGGTGCTTCGACTCCTCGGTCATCTTGCGAAGAATGTGGTCGGCGCGATCTTCGTGTTTGCCGGATTCTTGATGCTCTTCCTCCCAGGTCAGGGCATTCTGACCATGTTAATCGGGATCACAATGCTGGACTTCCCCGGCAAGCGCAAACTCGAAGCCAAGATGATCGGCCAACCCGCCGTCCTCAACGCCATCAACGGGATGCGCGAGAAATTCGGGAAGCCACCACTCATCATTGCACCAAACCCATAGAAGCCATCAGCTCTCAGGTGTCAGCCATCAGAAAAAGAGCCCTGACGAGCTGACTGCTGATAGCTGAGCCCTGTAAGCTAGACATATGACATCACCACGCCCCACTCTGTATTTGATCGACGGCAGTGCGTACATCTATCGCGCCTTTTTTGCCCTGCCGGCCCTTAACAACTCCAAAGGCCTCCAGACCAACGCGGTTTATGGATTCATGACCACCCTCCTCAAGATCATTCGCGAACATCGACCCGATGGTCTGGTCGTGGCATTCGATGAGAAGGGGCCGACACTCCGGCACGAGGAATTCAAAGAGTACAAGGCACAACGCCCACCGATGCCGGACGGGATGAAAGCCCAGATCCCGTACATTCATCGCGTGGTCGAGGCATTGAATATCCCTGCTGTGAAGCAAGTCGGCTACGAAGCCGATGATCTAATCGGGACCCTCGCTCGCCAAGCAGAACAGGCCGGCCACGATGTCGTCATCGTCACCGGTGATAAAGACATGCTCCAACTCATCACGCCGCATGTGCGCATCTACGATCCGGTGAAAGACAAATGGTCCGGCGATGCGGAATGCATCGCCAAGTTCGGCGTCGAACCAGGACGTGTCGTCGAAATCATGGGATTGATGGGCGACAGCAGCGACAACATCCCTGGAGTAAAAGGCATCGGCGAGAAAACTGCCATGAAACTCATCTCTCAGTTTGGGTCCATCAATGAGCTGCTTCGCCGCCTCGACGAGGTGACACCCACGCGCATCAAGACCCTTCTGACGAACCAGGCAGACAATGCCAGACTGAGCCGGAAACTCGCGACCATCGACACCCAGAGCCCGGTGGAATTCCATCCTGAATCCTATCGGATCAAGCCACCGCATGACGAACAACTTGCCGAGCTGCTGCGTGAACTCGAGTTCACGTCGCTGCTGAAGAGTCTTCAGCCGTCGCCCAAACAGTCGGAGACAAAAACCCCGGCGCCGGCCATAATTGAAGATGAATCAGCCGCACAGCGGTTTGCTGACAGCTTGCCCCAAAACACTCCGCTCGCCGTGCACTGTCTCTTTGCAGGACATCCAGGAGTTCATGCCGATCTAAGAGGGCTCGCCCTCTCAAGCGGGGGCCACACCGCCTTCGTTCCGATTGACATCCACGCCTATATGCGACCGATCATGCCGCTCCTTCACGATCCGCAAAGAACCAAAGTGGTGCATGACCTGAAAGCGACCCTCTTAGCCTTGCATCGCCTCGGCGTGACCCTGGCACCACCCTATGTCGACACCATGGTTGCGGACTATCTGCTCAATCCCAACCGGCGCGACCACGGCCTTGAAACAATCGCCATGGAGCGATTGGGTGAGCGGTTTGGATCAGATAAGGAGCAGCAGGCCCAACCGCAATCGCTCTTTGATGTCGATACCGGATCCCGAGACCACGCGACAGAAGCCGCTTCATGGTTGGTCAAACTCGAACCCATCCTGTCGAACCAGTTGACGGAACAGGGAAGCCTGCCCCTCTTTACCGATGTTGAGATGCCACTCATTCCCGTCCTGGCAGACATCGAACGGAATGGGTTCTTACTTGATGTTGAAGGGCTACACATATTGGGTAAAGAGCTCGAACGGGAACTCGACCGCATGATGGAAACAATCGCCGGGCTCGCCGGGGGTGAGTTCAATATTAATTCACCCAAACAGCTGGCCACGGTCCTATTCGAGAAGCTCGGCCTAAAACCCCTGCGGAAGACCAAGACCGGGTATTCCACCGATGAAGACACCCTGACGCAACTAGCATCGCAACATGATCTACCTGCACAAATCCTGAGCTACCGCAGTCTCAGCAAACTCAAGTCCACCTATGTTGATGCCCTTCCGGAACTCGTCAGGCCGGAGACAAAACGCCTCCACACATCGTTGAACCAGACCGTTGCCGCAACTGGACGGCTTTCATCGACTGATCCGAATCTGCAGAATATCCCCGTCAAAGGCGACTATGGCCTGCGTATTCGTGAAGCCTTCATCGTGCCCAAAGGCCATGAACTGCTCTGCGCCGACTACAGCCAGATCGAGCCACGTATCCTCGCCCATCTGTCACAAGACCCGAGACTACTCTCAGTCTTTGCCAAGGAAGAAGACATTCACATGGCCACCGCCATGGAAATCTTTGGCCTCCCCTCCAGTCAGATCACGAGAGACATGCGCCGCGCAGCCAAGACTGTCGTCTTCGGCATCGTCTATGGCATCAGCCCGTTCGGTCTTTCCCAGAATCTCGGCGTGCCCCAGCCCGAGGCAAAGAAATACATCGAGACGTTCTTTGAGCGGTTTGCCGCCGTACGGGCCTTGATGGATCGCAATATCGCTGAAGGACGAGAAAAGGGCTACACCACCACCATCCTCGGCCGCCGCCGACCCATTCCTGAATTACAAAGCGGCGATCCCACACAACGCGGCTTCGGGGAACGTATGGCCGTGAACAGCCCTATCCAGGGCTCCGCAGCGGACTTAATCAAGGTCGCCATGATCAATGTCCATAAGAAACTTCATGCTGAACTCCCACACGTGAAGATGATCCTCCAAGTCCACGATGAATTGATCTTCGAAGTGCCGGATCACGATCTAGAGGAAGCCAAGCGGCTGGTGAAGCAAGAGATGGAAGGCATCGGCAAGCAGCTCGGCCTATCAGTCCCACTCAAAGTTGATCTGGGCGTCGGCAAAAACTGGCGCGTGGCACATCCCTAGGCAAGGAATAAACCCTTACACGGCAAGTAGCATACAACGTTTGCCCCGCTGACTCTTCATCAGCGGGTTGCTCGTTCGCTTCTCACGTTGGGATCTGATCGTGGATCGTGCATCAGGCTCTCACCATCCCTGCGATCCATCATTTTTGCTTAAGTGCTGACCTCCATGAGCTAGATCCATAAAAGAACCAGCCTTGACGGTACCTCCCCAAATTGCTATCACTGAACATAACCAACAAGAGGAGCTTCTTGGCACAAGTGTTCGTCTGAGAGTTATCTGGAAGTTATCTAGCCAGCTCGTCAAGGAGTTGAAAAATAACGAGAAAGAACATGGTCTGTCGTTGAGCGCGGAAGTGAAAATAGTTCGTGAAGAAGCAGTACCGGACTACGAGGAAGCCCGGAAGCGAATTCATACACTGCGGAACAAACTCAAGCGATCCGGCAAAACGTTCAGCGACAGCGCCGATCTGATCCGAGAGGACCGTGATCGGTGAGACGCTATGTCGTCGATGCCAGTGAGGCGATCAAGTAGTTTAGCCCATGATATGGTCCTGAGCCGGAGGGGACACCCTTCCCTGCGCTCCTAGCACTGCATAGCGATGCATCGAGTTCCAGCGCGATGCTCGGCCATCGAAACGATCCTTCTATGCGGATGTCCTCTCAATGAAAAGAGTCTTCGTCTCCCAGCATTTATTCGAAGTCGAAATGCGCAAGGAGCGTCTTGAGCAGGTAGGCATCTCATGCACGATCAAGAATCAGCGGTCTTCTGGGCTGGCTGGAGAAATTCCCTTTACTGAAGTTTTCCCTGAACTGTGGGTCATCCAAGACGAAGACTCCTATCGGGCACGACAAGTACTCGACGAAGAGCTGATTACGCAGCCCTCAAACTCAGGCGCTTGGGTCTGCACCGGCTGTGGCGAACAGCACGAGCGTCAATTTTCTGAATGTTGGAAGTGTGGACAAGCCAGCGCAGCACCATGATTCAGCCAACCGGCATGCGCATACGTCTTACTTTTTCCCGCACACAAATTTCCACACTGACTGCGCGAGTGTCCCTCGGGTGATGGGCACCCAGCTTGACTCACCTGATTTCTTGTAGATCGACTGACCGGTCCCCATATTTCCAGCAAATCGCTCAATCGCCACAAGACGAAACCGTTCTTTAGAACAATCGTGTTCCTCCTGGTTGCGAGTGGATAAGAACGTGCTCAGCCCTCTGGTGTTGGCGGCCTTGAGATCATCTAAAACCAGGGCCCTCACGATTACCCCGTTTCGGCTGATGCTCTCCGAATCGACGTAGATTGCATCCTTCTCGTTACGATCGACCAACAGCCACTCCGCACACACAGCTGCTACACACCACAACTGAAGAGCCACCAATGCGAGAAGAATTCCAGGAGATGTCCGAAAAGAACTACGAGCGGAGGGCATACACAATCTCACCCTACACATATTGGAACAACACCACGAAGAAACGTGGCGCCAACGGAAGCGGCACCCACTGACAGACATGCCGTGTGGAGAACACGGGAATTCGTCGTCACTCAGATGGTGGCTTCATGCCGAGCTCTTCGACCCGTTTCAAGCAATCGTTGAATCCCTGCCGACGTTGGACAAATGACCAAAACAGCTTGTACCGATTCAGCATGTCCAACTGTTGCACATGTTCATCGCATGTCTTCTGTTTCCAGGGCTCTACGTTGTCCGGCGGTGCGGTGACGACCCATGCCCCCCCAACCAAGGCCGAGACCAGCAGGACCGCACTACCGACGACTATCACTCCTGTCTTGACGCTCATGAATCCCTCATTCAGTACGTTGAACATCGAAGAGCCGGCCGCCCCCTTTAGGGGCGAACCCTGCCCATTGCATTACTCTGGTGCCGGAGACCGGGATCGAACCGGTACGGGCCTTTTGAGCCCGAGGGATTTTAAGTCCCTTGCGTCTGCCTATTCCGCCACTCCGGCGAAGGGCGGATTTTACCATAGCCATAAGGCGGCCCACAGCCACTTTCTCGTTGCCTTTTCATACCAGGGCCTGACCCACTCCGTTGACCAAGAACCCCGAAACCACTATGAGCCTTCGACAAACCATCCCGAGGCTAAGGTAGAATGTGGCGGATGAGCAATGCGACACTCTTGGAACGGAGTGTCTGGAAAGAGGTGGTCCGTTGAGCACACCGATCTCCCTTGTATTAGCCGGCCTGTTCGTGTTCACCCTAGCACTACCACAGACAGCAGCCGGCCAGGAGGCCGTACTCGACATTCTGCCGCTTCGTCCCTTTAACTTTGATATTTCTTTCAACCAGCGCACCTTTGCGCCTCAAGCCAGAGTCATCGCGGCGCAGGTCGGAATCACTGCCCTTCGGTATGGGGCACTTGAAATGCGAACAGTCTATCAGTATTACAGCCACCATACCCCGACGTTTGTGACGGACCAACATTCGCTGTTCCTGAACCCCCGATGGAATAATTTCATCGATGTCCTGGATTTCCCTCGCGCCAGGCCGATCAACCGCATCATCCGACATGTGCTGTTCGGACCGCTTGAGGAGCGCGCAGTCCCCTACGTCGGCACCCTGATTGGCGGCACTCTCCCCGGACGGAGCCAAGCCTCGCCCGGCTATCTATACGGAGGGCAGGTAGGCGTGCGATTCCCGGTCGCTCGTGGATTCTCAGTAGATATGGGGCTTCAGTACACGCGGTTTGAAATCGATTTTAAAGGTAAGTCTGATCTCTCCCAACAATGGTTGTTCACAATCGGGATTCGCCTGTAATTCGGATACTCGCTATGCAATCGAGTAACCCCATCGCACGAATGATCGGATGGTTAGACGACAAGACGCGCGGCCATTGGCGGCACCGCATCGTTCTGGCATTGGCTTTTCTGCTCCTGCAAGGCTGTGGCCTGCTCTACGATGCTGTCACCATGGTCCATCCAATGACCCAAGACGAATTATCTGCAATCTGTGCGCGTGGACGATTGCGCGTAGGCATTTCGGTTGAGCCGTTTCGTCCGTTCATTTTTCCCGCCATGTACACCGATGAGGGGATTCGAGTCACCGGACTGGATATTGAGCTAATCCGGGAGGTTGCGGACGCTCTCACGGTTCACTGCGGTAAACCGACGCCTATCGTCCCCACTCTTCACGTCACTCGGTTTCCAGATCTCTTCATCAAGATGAGCGAAGGGCAACTCGATCTCTTCGTCTCCTCCGTAAGCGGGAGCGTTCCAGGCACGAGGCCAGCAGGCCTATGGTTTTCCGCTCCATATCTCCGTGAGGACGGGGTGGGGGCCATCGCTCAAGAAGCTGACGTAGCAGAACGCGTGTCGGCACAATTTCGGAGACAGAACGGATCATGGAATACGCTCACGGCCGTCCAAGAAGGATTTGCCGGCTTGACCGTCGCGGTCCAGAAGGGGAGAGCAGCTCACTTGTATGCTAAAACCAATCTCAATAAGGTCCGTTTGGTGGTCTGTGATTCACTTCCCGCCGCAATCGAAACCAAGGATCCGCATATCGATGTTATCCTTTCTGACTATTCCATACTCAAGTACGTAACAAAGCGGGTCTGGAACGACTGGCAACCCTTGTTGCGGGCCGACGGGGTCCCCTTGATATTGACATATGGCGACCTCTCTTTCGTTACGAGCGAAGAACACAGACACTTGCAGTGGTTCTTGAATAATCTGTTGTTTCGCCTGGAGGAGTCCGGACGATTGGGCCAGATGCGCCACCGCTGGATCAATGAGGAATACGCACCCACCAGACGGGCGACAACCGAAGGCTTACCCCTTGAAGTGACCCAAGTCCCCGACCACTATGACCAGGGCCAGTGCCGCTTCGCCGAGGAGGCGAGGCGGAAATAAAAGAATGGACACAATGAAGACTCCTTCTATTTCGATCATCCTCTCATTCGGGCTGGCCTTGCTCCTCTCCAGCCCCCGAGCGGGTCTGGCACAAACCTCTCAGCAGGAGGTCGAACAGACCGCGGAACTCTTAGGCACCCTGCTCAACGCGGGGCGTGTCGTTGTGGAACAGAACCAATTGTTGATCAACGATCCAGGCAGAGGCGACAAGGGGTTCACGCCGAATGTCTTCGAACAGTCGGTCCTCACTGAGTTCGCACATCAGACCCATATTGACCTGAAAGCTCCGCCCGCTTCCTTGCCCCCACAGACAAAAGATCTCTTGTCCCTGCTTCTCACGGCCAGCAAGGAAGTGGTAGCGGATGCCCAATTCGTGATCAATCAGCGAGGAATCGGCTACAAGAATTTCATCCCGGCAACCTTTGGTAGTCAGGCCGCACGGAAGTTTTCCAAACGTTCCAAGGTGACCATCAAACAAACCGCGCTCAACGCAAGAGGCCTACGGAACATGCCGGATCCTTACGAGGAAGCCGTACTCAAACGCGTAGCTAGCCAACCCACTTTGACCTCGCCCATCGTCGAGTGGATCGACGGAGGGCGGGTACTGCGAACCATGCTGCCGATTTACTATTCAGAAGACTGTCTGGCTTGCCATGGGAATCCCAAGGGAATCTTGGACATTTCCGGCTATCCGAGGGAAGGGGCTCAGGCAGGAGACCTGGCGGGAGCAATCAGCATTCAGATTCCCGTGGACCATCGGTAGCAGGCAGCCGGCGCCGACGGAGGAAGGCGCCAGGCCGAGCTGCTACCGACGATCGTCGGGGCAATCAGTTCATCATCGCCACGAGTTGGGGCCGCTCTTCTTCACAACTTTTCGCGTTTCCAGGCTTACGGTTCAACACTTCTTCCACCCCTGACTTGACGGCCCTTCCCCATCGATTGGTCTGGGCTTGCGCCTTTTTCGCATAGCGGCTGATCGTTCGACGGGTCTCGACTCCGGTCTGTGGAGCAAAGAGGAGCCCGAGCCCTGCCCCAATGACTGCCCCACCAGCGATGAATGCAGCTACCTTGGCGACTTGCTTCTGCTGCTCCGACATGGTGAACCTCCTCATAATGGTGAATAAGCCGGAAGATCGCTACGCACCCCGTTCTCTTGGAAGAACTATCAGCATGCTCCGTGCCAAGGTCCAATGCGACGTTGAGAAGCCGATTCCCGTGAAAAATCGCGGAGGGCGTTTTTTGTCAATGAGGAATGACTAATTTTTGGTCTCCTTTTCTCAACAAATCTGGGTACAGCCGTCTCAGAAATCCAACAGCTGTCTCCTGCTGATCCTTGTCTATCAGCCAGGGAGGCCGATTTGCAGGCCATGGAATGTTAAAACTTTCTCATTGCCGATGCGCTTGCATTGACACGTAAGCCTCCGTATTATCCACGGGCAAGTCTTGCCTAGCTCCCTCAGAGTCGGGCGCGTGACTTCCGGTCCGTCTTCCTTTATAGAGAACGGTATGCTCTTGCACCGCACGGTCTTGGAAAAAGCTTGATGGCACCCCCAGCCGCGCTCCCTTACCCCAATCTAGATCCGGTTATTGTCGCTCTCGGTCCCATTCAGCTTCGCTGGTATGGGCTGATGTACCTGATCGGACTCACCGCCGCGTATTTTCTCATTCGGCGGAAGGTGACGAGGAAGGAGTTGGCGATCCGGCAGGACCAGATCTACGACATGGTTGTCTATGCCGCCTTCGGCGTGTTTCTTGGAGGACGGATCGGCTACACGCTCTTCTATAATTTTTCGTACTACAGCCAAAACCCCCTGAAACTTCTCGCAGTGTGGGAGGGAGGGATGTCCTTCCACGGCGGGCTCCTGGGGACGATCCTCGCCCTGATCTGGTTCAGTCGAAAGCAGGGGATTCCCGTCTACACCGTCGCAGACCTCGCGGCCTCGGTCACACCGATCGGTTTGGGGTGCGGACGAATCGGGAATTTCATCAATGGTGAGCTTTTCGGTCGGGCGACCGATGTCGACTGGTGTATGGTCTTTCCCGGAGGAGGGCCCGCCTGCCGCCATCCCTCCCAATTGTATGAGGCGACGCTGGAAGGGCTGACGTTGTTCACGGTCTTGTGGTTGATTGATCGGCGACCGACCCTGCCTGGGACGATCTTCTGGACCTTCATCACTGGATACGGTATCAGCAGGCTCATCGTCGAATTGTTCCGTGAACCGGATCAGCACTTGGGCTTTATTTTTGGTCCGATTACCATGGGCCAGATCCTCTCGATACCGATGGTGCTGGTCGGAGTCCTCATGCTGATCTTAGGCTACCAGCGGGCCAGACGGAGACCTGCATACTCCTAAGAGTTCTGAGTAATGAGGTCTGAGTGAGAAGGCTCTTCATATTCCACTCAGCACTCATCCCTCGATCCTCAGCACTGATTAGTATGGCATCTCGTCGTCATCCAGGCCCACATGGTGGCCGAGTTCATGGACAACAGTGTCGTATACTTCCTGTACCACTTCCTCTGGGCTCTCACAGAGCCTGAGAATCGGCCCGCGGTAGATAGAAATCTGAGGTGGCGACTCCCCTCCCGGCCTAAAAAATGAATCAGCCGCCAGTGACTGGCCTTGATAGAGGCCAAGCAAATCATCCTCGCTCTCGAGCTCCAGATCTTCGAGGACTTCCTTCGATGGCTCCTCCTCGACCACGACCGTGATCGATTCCATCAACCTCGCATAGGGAAGCGGCAGGTCAGCAATGGCCTGTTGAACCAGCTCGGCAAAGGCTTCAGAAGAAATATGGTCATGCCTGGCCATATTCACAATCTCACAATCGACGACTTACAACTCGACAGCGGTCGCACAGCGCAGGAACAAACAATGAAAGCGTGGCTCCAGTTTCAAACGTTGTCGCACCGC
>JAHBWO010000041.1 GCA_019636945.1 Nitrospira sp.
TCCGGCTGACCGATCTCGATCCAGAGATCGATGGCCCCAGTAGCATCCCGTTGCCATAGGGCCGGTTCATCCTCGGCGCCGACCCCACGGCCGAAAGACAGGGCCTCGTCTGCGTGGAGTGCAAACGCGAGCACTCGCATCATCAAGCGCTCCTCGTTCTCGGATGGATGGCGTGCGAGAGTCAGCGTATGGTCCTGGAAGTATTGCCGGTCCAGATCAGAGATCTGCAGAGCGGCTTTGTAGATAGTTGCGTTCGTTGCCATAGCGTCAGTGCGGCGAGGGGAGGCCTTTCACAAACAGTTGCTCGACACGCGTGCGCGCCCAGGGCGTCTTGCGTAGGAAGGTCAGGCTCGACTTGATCGTCGGGTGGTGGCGGAAGCAGCGGATGGGTATGCGCCGACCCAGTTCAGGCCATCCGTGCCGTGCAAGCAGGGTGGTGACAATCGTTTCTAATGTGATTCCATGCAAGGGATCGCGGGGATGAGAGGTGGAATGTGGAAGGTCCATTCCTTGACAGACTACAGAAATACCGTGCTAAGGTAAACCGCAGATTGTGAGCAGTTATGGTATGAGTGATGGGCACTTTTAACCAGGGAGGGGCGTGAACATGACGCGTAATTTCTATCGTGGGGTATTTATTCTGGGTGCTTTGGGGATGTTGGTGAGCGTGCCCGTGCTCAATGCTCAGCCGTCCCCTGCAAGTAATGTGATGGAGTCAATCGCACATGCAAAGGAAGCGGTGGAGCATGGCAAACAGGGGCACGCTGACGGGGTGGCGATGCATGCGGAAAAGTCGCGGAATTTTGCCGAACGGGGAGGCAAAAACCCCCATCTTGCCGAAGGGATCAAGCATCTGACGGAAGCGATGGAGCACGGAAAGGCCGGCCACGCTGATGTAGCCACGCAACATGCCGAAGAGGCGCTCACGCATTTGAGCGAAGCAAAGTAAGCATTCAGACCCTCAATTGCGGTGATCTCGTATGAACGGGCAGGGGAAAAGTCTCCTGCCCGTTTCTGTTTGGAGAGAGGGGCACTGGAAGGAGAATACGCTATGCGTGTGATTGTAGTTGGTGGAACGGGGACGATTGGATCAGCTGTGGTGAAGATGCTTTCGGAGCGGCATGAGGTCGTTGTGGCTGGGCGGAAGTCAGGAGCCGTAACTGTCGACCTGGCCGCGCCAGATTCGATCCGTGCGATGTTTCAGACCGTGGGAAAATTCGATGCGGTGGTCAGTGCGGCCGGACAGGCAAAGTTTGGAAGTCTCGATGATTTGACTGATGCAGACTATCTCTTCAGTTTCTCGAACAAGCTGATGGGACAAGCCAATCTCGTGCGGATCGGTCGGCAGTTCATTGCCGATGGTGGGTCATTGACGCTCACAACCGGAGTGCTCGGTCAGGAACCGATCAAGGGCAGCGCTTCCATCAGTATGGTGAATGCCGGGCTTGAAGGTTTTGTCCGGGCGGCTGCTCTTGAATTGCCACGTGGGATCCGAGTTAATGTGGTGAGTCCACCTTGGGTGACGGAAACCCTTGTCGCGCGCAAGATGGACCCCGCGACTGGCATGCCGGCTGCCGTAGTGGCGAAGGCCTATCTTGCCAGTGTCGAAGGGACCATGACGGGACAGACGATCGATCCACGGAGGCTTACAGGTACATGACTCCGGTCACTTCGTCAAGATGAAGAGGGATTGCAATGCATGAGCTCAATCTGCAAGACTGCTCATGCGATGGTGCCTGTTGTCCCACCATTCACGATTGACCAGGCAATTCTCCTCACGCGCTTCTTGTCTGCACCACAACGACCTGAAGACACCTTGACCTATCCCCAATTGGCCGGCTTCTTGTTCGGCCTCGCGAACGGGCCGGAGTTGATCCAGCCGTCAGAATGGATTCCCCTTGTCTTCAACGATCAAGATGCGGGGTACGAGACGGACGATGAAGCGAACCAGGTACTCCAGGCCATGATGGCACTCTACAACGACAGTGTTAGGGAGCGGCCAGGAGGCGCGGTATCCCTTCCACCGGGGTGTGAGGTACGACCTGATCTCATGGAGAATCTGACGATCGATTCGCCGTTGAGTCAATGGGCACAGGGATTTGGCATGGGCTATGAGTATCTGTCTGAGGTGTGGGATGCGTATACACCGGATGAATTTGATGAGGAGATCGGCGCGTTGTTGATGACACTCACATTTTTTAGCTCACCAGCACTTGCCGACGCCTACTATCAGGAGGGAAATAAGAAGGGTACTCTCGATCAGCTTGCCAAGTCTGTGCTGGAGATCTTCCCCGAGGCCATGCGTGAGTATGCGCATCTGGGGCGGTCGATCTATCAGGCACGGTTCGAAACAGGTGATTTCGACACGAACTCCTCACTCCCTATCAAAATTGGGCGCAATGATCCCTGTTTCTGCGGGAGCGGGAAGAAGTTTAAAAAGTGCTGTGATCTCACGAAGGGCACAGAGCAGGCGCCGGTCTTCCACTGACAGAGGTAAGCGGTTATATCTACATTTTCACTATGTCGTATCGATCTGACCCCTCTGCCGATTCATTTTCAGCCGACTCCCGTCGCACGTTTTATGAAGCCCATCCTTCGATAGCCTTATTTATGCTCTTAGTCGTGTTGGCTGCGCCGTTTGCAGGACTCTATGTGGCGGGGCTGCTGGGTGTGGTGGTCGGTGTGTTGGTCTCGGCCGTAGCCTACGTCCTGACACCTCGTTTCTGGAAGTGGATCGGCGGCTGACTCGGCTGAGCCAGCCGCCTCCTTGAATCGATTATTGCTGCTGGATGGCTGACAAAAGCCACTGGCCATTCTGCACACGCATGAAGGTCCAGACTTCGATGGATTCCGTTGCGGTGTCTTCACTGCCTTCAACCAGATAGCCGGGCTCTCCACGTGGGATGGTTGTGGAGACCGTATAGTCACGGGCATTCCAGCGGAGATCCACTGTGGCATAGTCGGTTGAGTCTTCGGACCAGGCTTCTCGTACATCTCCCTTCAGCAACACCACGTCTTCCACGTGATTCTGTACGCCGCGACTGCTGTCTTCGGCCAACGCGGTGCTGAAATAGCTCAACATTTCTGGTGTCAGGTGCCGTCGTAATGCGGCCACATCTTGTGCACTCCAGGCCATTTGAATCTCTGTCAGTAATTGCTGGAAGGCCGCTTTATCCTCGGATGTCACAGTGTAGGTCTCCGTGTCGACATCGTCGGTGGAGCGGTTGGCCGATACGTCGAGGAGGCTTCCTCTGGTAGCGGTGCTGCGTGAGAGCCCGGTGAATGCCGGTGCAGGAGTCTGCTTAGACTTTCTGAAAAAGTAGAAGGCGCCTGCTCCGATCGCCATCAGGAGGAGAATGAGCCCAAAGGAGTTCCCCGATGTGGATGCCGGTGCCGATCCAGATCCCGATTCCGTGTCCGTGGTTTTAGCGTTGCTCTCTGTCGCGCCAAAGAGCATATGGCCGAGCCATGTTCCAGCTAAACCACCGGCGATCCCGGCAAGCAAGGGATTGCGTTGGAACCAGGAAGGAGACGTGGCCGGGGTCGGTTGAGCCGTCGGGCTGTTCGTGGTCTGAGGTGGTGGTGTCGTTGAAGGTCTGGAGGTCGTGGATTGTTCAATGGGCTTGGCACCGTTCTCCTGATGGGTTCGTGATCCACGGCTTCCGAATCCCATTGATGAATTTCCGCCACGAGACCCGCTTGAATATCCTCCACCACCTCCTCGCGCCTTGGCAAATGACAGGGTGGGTAGGCCGATAAGCGAGGCGATGATGCAGGCTGCTATAAGCTTTGAACTGTTTTGCATAGATGTCCTTTCACAAGAGGGTGGCACTCTCAAGTACGATCCTATCCTAGCAGTTTTAGGAAAAGAAAACCGAATATTTGGGCTGTGACTCGGCGGATCTCCAGATGTCAACAGCTTGCTGTGGACGGCCGGTTAAATTCGGCGATTGTGGGAAATACGAGCGCTGCAAAATCCCAATAACGCATCCGGATCGCTTCTGAGTGAGTCCCTGCCTCAAAGAGAATCTCCTCGTCCCCGATGAGCGAGCGGTCAACGTAGACCGGAAGGCCGTAGAGGGTGCCGAGCGGCGGCATCGCGCCGACTTCGCAGTCTGGGAAGAGCTGTGCCAATTCTTCCTCGGTCGCAAGTCGGACGCGGTGGGTGCCGAATATTCCTCGCAGGCGTTGGAAATCGATCTTTGTCGTGGCCGGCAGAACCATGGTGATGAATCGCTCTTTGACCTTTACGATAACCACCTTGGCCATGGACTGTTCCGGGAGATGAAGGCTTTCGGCAACTGCACGCGCGCGATTTGTGTGAGAGTGAGCCAAGATATCGTAATGGACATGTTCATGATCAAGACGTGACTTCAGGGTGCGTGGAATAGGCATGGCCAGACCTCCTGTGGTGGGCGATTCCCAGATGGAGATCGCTGGTGGGTCGTACGGACGAGGACACTGAAGGAAGATAAAAAACTGATAGTCGGGATCATCTTCATGACTACGACTCCACGTAGCTCATGACGACCGGCAGGTATACGGTGAGTATATTCCTTTTAACGGTTTTAGCAAATTTGCTGTAGGCCAATTGACCCGAGCTCTCCCAGCGCGTAGGCACTCCAGGTGAGAAGAGGCCCTGTCTGACGGCCTGATGCGGGTGTGCTATGAGTGGGGATGGTGCAGCCGGTTTAGCCCATCGAGGGCTGCGGTACGATAGCACTCGGCCATCGTGGGATAATTGAAGACGTTATGGACGAAGTACTCGACGGTTCCTCCATAGGTAAGGACCGATTGGCCGATGTGAATCAGCTCCGTCGCTCCGGCTCCAATGATGTGGACACCCAGCAACGCGTGCGTCTCGCGGTGAAAGATCACCTTTAAGAGACCATGGAGGTCGCCGCTGATGTGCCCCCGTGCCATTTCTCGAAAGAAGGCTCTCCCGGTGGCGTGCGGAATGTTTGCAGCGGTGAGCTCCTCCTCATGAAGGCCCACCATCGAGACTTCAGGAATACTGTAAATGCCATACGGAATCACGTTGGGTTTATGCGTGTCGGGTAACTGAAACGCATGGCAGGCCGCGAGTCGTCCCTGCTCCATGGCGGTTGCGGCAAGCGCGGGAAACCCGATGACATCGCCGGTCGCGTAAATGTGAGGAAGATCTGTTTGGTAGTGGGCATTCACGGAGAGCTGTCCCTGCTGGTCCGTCGTGAGGCCGATTGCTCCCAGATTCAGCGCTTCGATATTACCGACTCGTCCCATCGTGTAGAGCAACATGTCAGCGGTGACGGCCTCTCCATGTTGAAAATGGACTGTCGGGCGAGCCGTGTGGTCGACGGAGATGTCCAGGTATCCCTGCCCGAGTCGCATCGTGACCCCATTCTGCTGCATTTGAGCCTCAAGGGCCTGCGCGATTTCCAGGTCCAAGAACCGCAACATCTGTGTCCGCCGATCGATCAGGGTGACGTTGATTCCAAACGCAGCCAACATCGAGGCGTACTCAGTGCCGATGACGCCTCCTCCGATCACGATGATGCTGGTCGGATTCATGGTAGTGCGGAGGAAGGAGTCAGAGTCGCAAATAATCAGATCGTCAAACGGAATTTCTGAGGGACGGCGTGGTCGTGAGCCTGTGGCCAGGATAATGGCTGAGGCCCGGACCTGATTGATCTGCCCATCCGATCGCGTCACGCTGAGGGTGTGCGGGTCAAGAAAAGCGGCGGTACCTGGAATGATATCAATATGATTGCGCTGCAGCTGATGGGTAATCACACCGACTTCAGTCTCGATGACTTGATCTTTGCGGGTCATCAGGTCGGGCAGGGTCAGTTGTCTGGTGAGTGCTGCGCCCAACTGGGCCAGTCCTCGCCGACGCAAGCCATGGACATACTCAATGGTATCTTTGAGGGTTTTGCTGGGTAATGTGCCGGTATTGAGCGAGGCGCCTCCAAGTTGCCGGGCCCTCTCAATGATGGCCACGCGCTTGGATAGTTTCGCCGCTTGGACCGCTGCTTTTTGGCCGGCTGGTCCACTGCCGACGACCACCAGGTCATAGGAACGCATAAAGGGGCACCTGCATCGGGTCCACGAGTATATTGCAGGTACGATATCGTGGAGGTGTCTTCTCGCCAAGAAAATAGACGATGTGCGAATCTGATCCTTGAGCGACTGTGACATAAGGCTGAATTCGGAGGTGGCTCCATTCCATGCTGCTGATTTGCACCGGTTGTCACGGACCTCTTATTACAATGGTGAACAGAGTTCCGTATTCGTTTGACGGCTGGGTCTTTGTGAAAGGCTTTGTTCAGGACCAGTATCCGGCAGGAGGAGAGCATGGAAGCAGCTGGGGTGAGACAGCTTGGGCCATTGGCGGTCTTAGCGGGTGTCTGGGAGGGAGACAAGGGTGCTGATGAAGCGCCATCCGATGATCGTGGGACAAAGCAGAATCGGTTTCGCGAACGGGTCACATTTACTCCAATCGGAGTAGTGCGTAATCATGAACAGGAATTGTATGGCTTGCGCTATGCGACGGTTGCGCATCGCCTCGGAGAGGAGGACCCGTTTCATGAAGAGGTCGGGTATTGGCTGTGGGATTCCGGTGAGCGACAGGTGCTACGCTGTTTTATTGTGCCACGCGGGGTGGCCGTGCTGGCTGGCGGGACGGTGGAGCCGACCGCCACGGCCTTTACGCTGGTGGCGGAAGGCGGGTCGGAGACCTATGGGATCTGTTCGAATCGGTTTCTCACCAGGGAGTTCAAGACGGTGCGCTATGAACTGACGGTGACGATTTTTGATCGGAATCGATTTCACTATAAGGAGGATGCGCAACTCCGTATGCCGGGTCGGAAGGATCTGTTTCATCATACGGATGAGAATACGCTCACGCGTGTCTCGACGTAATGTACTGGCCGCGTGGTTGAAATGACCATGATGACTCAAGCAATGCCATTGCTGGGTGACTCGACGACCTCTTGAATCGCGGTCTGGTAGACTGTATGGTGAAAGTATGCTGCTGGTTCGTGTGATCAAAGGGTCTTCCGGAGTGAGCGTCATGGTCCTATTGAGTCTGTGGGCTGCACTGTCCTATGCAGGCACAACGAAAGACGGATCTGCTCCGAGAGGACCGGCGCACCTTGGTATAGGGGGACCATCTGTTCTTGCAACGACAGGAGAGGTGGAATTGAAGCAGGCACCATCCGTTTCACTGGTGGGGGAGAGCGGCATGGCCTTGCGGACAACCCCCGCCGTCTCGACACAGATTTCGGTGAGTGGTCTGACATTGGTTCCCTATGTTGCGGCAGGGTTTGGCGGTGGCTATGTTACGGAGCGTGATCGCGTCCTCCATACGGTACCGTCGGCTTCATTCCTTTCCAGCCAGCCCCCCGCAGGCTTGAGAAGCCTGTTAGGACCGCACCTCATCCCAAACGAAGTCCATCTCGGCATTCGTGTTCCCTTTTGACCGATCTCCGAGCTGACAACTCTCCGTCTGCAAGGTACCTCCGAAGTTCTGACATGTCTCAGGCAGAAGAAAGGTGTTCCATGAAACAGGGGTATCGTCTCGTACTGGTCGATAAGGACGGTGTGCTTGTCAGTGAATTTCAATTGACGGAGAATGCCCTCAATCAGCCGGTGGCTTTTGTGGCGAAGTTGCGGGAAGCGATTGAGTCTGTTGAAGAGCAGGAACCGTAACGCTGTTCTTGGCTAGCGAGAACCGGAGCGAGGTGGGCAGGAGAACAGCCTGCCCACTGCCCTCAGTTAGATCAGATTACTTCGCAACTTTTAAGAGCCACCCATCCGCACGCTGACAAAGCGTCAGCCCTTCAGCGAAGATGTCGACCCGGACATAGGATCCTGTTGCACTGGCAGGCAGTTTGCCTTTGACCAGATATCCATTTCCTTGCGGGGTAATGGTAACCGGGACCTTCTCATCCTTGACGGTGACCTTCAGGCTATCAATACGGGTTGCCTTCGACGCCAAGAACGAGAAGTCTGACTTTGGCGCTGCCTCATTGCCCTTCTCATAGGAGTAAGGGGGGGGCGTAAAAGCGGAAAAGATCACGTCGGCACAGGAGCCCTCTGCGGTGCCGATATTTGGACTCGCATCGTAAGCCCAGAGGTGGTTCGTTACGCCCCAGATACTGACTGCCACAACAAGCTGTACAAGATTACGCAGCCTCACGGTTATGCCTCTCTATAGAATGTGGATGATTAGGCCAATACTGAGAAAGCGCCGGTATTTTCTACGTCTGAAAGAGAAAAAACAACCCCCTTCTGTCTGCTTGGTCAGTAGATTCCGTGGATATGGGGACGTGTCTCCCATGTTCCGAGATGAGGTGGATGGTGAGGCTTACCGGTCCTGGAAGAAACTCCCGGGCCCATGGGAGAAGACCATGCTGTTTCCTGGGCGGAAATCTGGGACTCCTGACAGGAGACTGTACTGGTCCTCACCAGTGAGATCGATGAAACCGGCAAGGCTCCGTTCCGAGGTCTCCCCAAACCCTGACTGGACTCTATAGGTATCGCGCCCGCCTTCGTCCAGAAAGACGGCCCAGCCGGTGTAGTCGGCCTTCCCAAGACCGGTTGTGCGATCGAATGCATAGCTGTCCTGACCGGTTCCTGCATCAATGGTTAAGCTGATACTGTGGTCCCACGCCACTCCGCCATTATAGTATGGGCCTCTTGATCCATAGTGATCGTTCCCCTGGCGGTCGATGAAGAGTGCCACACCATGGTGGGCGGAGGCGCCATGGCCATAGCGGGCAGCTTGGTAGTCATCTTCACCGTCGAGATCAAGCAAGACTCCTGCACCAAAAAAATATCCCATTCCCTGTGAGAAGTTTGCGCTTTGGTATCGATCACGCCCTTTTAGATCGAGCAACAGACCCACGCCACCGGCTAAGCTTTGGTCGACCCATTGACGTTGTGTCGTCAGGACGCGCGAGCCGGCTCCGGCACCGAGGCCGAAGCAGTCGTATTGAAACTCCGGATCGCTTGGTTTTGACTCTAATGCCTCATGAGCGTTGTAGGCGCTGGGAATGACCTCACCGCATTGGTACTGATCATCTCCGTCCGTATCAATGATGGCGCCGAGTCCAAGAGGTCCTCCAAACCCGAGGGCAAATCCATGGCTACTATAGCGATCATTGCCGGCTGTATCGATCAAGAGCCCCAGCCCTCCGATCGCAGCGCCCTGCGTCAATCGGTTGCCATGGTATTGATCATTTCCTTGGGTATCGACCAAGATGCCCAGCCCTCCCAAGCCCGCTCCACCTGATCCTGGAGAAAGTTCATAGTTGTCGTCTCCGGATCGGTCGAAGAGAAGTCCGACACCGAGTCGGCCTGTGGCTAATCCCAATGGGCTTCCAGTGTAACGGTCATTGCCGGCCAGATCGATGACGACGGCATTTCCATATCGGACGTCGTACGATGCACCGATTAGACCGTGATACGAATCGTCCCCGCCAAGATCAAGAATAAGAGCCACGGGCCCTTCCAATGCATAGCTGTTTGGACCTGGGCCTCCAATGATGACAAGCCCTTCGGATGTATGGACAACACATCTGACTTCGCCGGTAATGCCAGGAGGAATCTGTGTTGGAGAGACGGGATCCGGGAATGCCTCGGATAGTTCTTCCAACCACTGCGTACTGGTCAACTGTGCCAGGATTTGGCCTGCAGCAAGGAGATGACCGTACGTCACGCGATTTTGCAAGAGCTCCGCAAATCTGGTGTTCGCGAGGATCTGAGACATCGTGACGTCAGAGAGTATAGAGATTTGAGGTGTATAGGATTCCGCCAGTGTTCGTCCGTGCTCGAAGAGGAAGGTCCGTTCCTGGTCGGAAAGATCTGCCAATGCACGTTCTCGAAGGAGCGCGGCTTGATGAAGCACCTCATGGATGAACGCTATCGTGTCATGGCGATGTGAACCAGTCGGGATGGGAACCGGCGTCAACGGCGCAGAGGACCGATTCATACTGGTCTCGAGTCTATTCAGGAGGGTTGGAAGATCCAGGGGACTGGCTGCTGCCAATTCCACGGCGAGGAGTCCATGGCGTTCCAGATTCCTCAGGCCTTCCCAGGGGTTTTTTAAGGTGTCAGTGACCGCTCGTGGCTTGTATCTGGCTGGTCGTGTCCCCACCGTTTGTTGGGAGGCGGTAATCGTGTTGTGAGCCTCACGAGATGTGGAGTTGAGGAGGCTCTGGACGACCGGGCCAACCCGATCGATCACCAGTTCCCTTGCGGCGAGTGAGGACGTGGGCAACGGATGGAGTGGAGAGGGGACGTGATGGTTGCCGCATCCGACAATTGGTACAAGGAGGATGAGTAAAAAACCTTCACGCAGCAGCATCCTCAACGCTGGATCACGTGCGAACTCGGTCAGCCTTCTCATTTCTGAAGTGTATCAATAGAGATAGACTAGGAACAGTTTGTTTCACGAAATAGGTGGGGACGCTGGTTCGACTCTGGGTCCGGGCGCTTCACGCTTCACGAGATACGATTCACAGTTACTATCGATTTGCGTGTCGTAAACAATGCAAGTTGAGGACAAGGTTCACGGTTTAGGACAACTTTAAACATGAAACTCGAAACTTGAAACTGTGGCAATAGGAGAAGCGTTCCTGGATTAAGCGGCTAGTCGCTCGGCGGTTCGAAGTGTCCTGACGGACGTTGTTGCCAGGGGACAGTTGCTTGGCGGGATTGTTTGACCAAGCTTCGCAGGCTCATTTCGGCGGCTCTCAGGAGTTTCGGGTCGCCGGCTTGCATGAGAGTCGTCAAGAGAACGAAGAGCGATCGATCCGCACGAGAGCCGGCCAAGATTCGATCGGTCACAGGATCAAGCTGGATTGCATCCGGTTCTTCATCTTCTTCTGAGGCATCCGTAAACAGGTATTCGAAAGATCGAGGATCATCAAACAGCCAGGAGGGCGGAACTCGGAGCGCACGAGCGAGTGCCTCGATCGTTCCCGCTGTAGGGTCTGTTTGGTCCGCCTCAATCTGCTCAAGGAGCTCGTGGGGGAGATCAGCTGCGCTCGATAACGACTCAATCGATTGCTTTCGTGCAAGTCTCCAACCCTGAATGCATGCTCCGATCAGCATGGGTGGATGATACACAATGAACGAAATGGCTTCAAGGAACCTGGTGAATAATTCGTTATTTATCATTTTAAATCAATGCGTTGCAGGGCATTCCAGATTGCCTGTCAGTTCGGTTATAATGCGGACGCTCGTTGTGGAGTCTGTGTGTAAGGAGGTAGGTACCTATGTTAGGAACGGATATTCGTGGCATCATGGCTGAGGAAGAAGAGGTGCAACGTCGTCAGGAGGCGCTGAAATCGCTGATGACAATGAGGGCCAAGCAGCTTCGAGAATCGTTAGACGATCGAATCAAGCGGGCTAGAAACAGCGGAGATTGGACCCAGCTTTCTAAAGCAGAATGTGCCAGTCTGCACAAGCAGGAAAAGGCCCACTTACAATCTCAGCTGGAACAACTCCAGTTTGAGCAAACCAGGACTCGAGGCAAACTGACGGCCTTGAAGCGAGCGAAGGCCCGCGCTCAGCGTATTCGCGCGGCGGAAGCGGCGTCCGAGCGAAGGCGTCGGTGAACGACCGCCTCATCTGGTTTGGTCGGTTCCCTGCTAGCATGCGGTCGGGGTCATCATAGTGGATACTGGGCCACACCCCCAGGTCTTGTCCCGTGCACAGAGCTCGTTGATCCGGCAGTTGCTGCGAGAGAAACACGTTCGATCAAGCGAGGGCGTCTTCGTTGTAGAAGGCGCCAAGCCTTGTCATGATCTGATCTCCCAACATCCCCAGGCGATACAGAGTCTTCTTGTATCGCCTCGTTATCTCCGTGCTGAGACTAGCGTGGACCAGAGCAGGCGCTTCAACTTAGAGGCGCGACAGTTCGTATGCTCGGATCCTGCCTTTGAAAAACTGACAGATGTGGAGATGCCTCAAGGGATTCTGGCCGTTGTCCGGCAACCTCAGTGGGACGAGGCGCGGGTACTTGGGCAGCCACGCGTCCTGGGTGTATATGGCGATCGGTTGCAAGACCCAGCGAATGTGGGGGCGATTATCCGAACTGCTGCCGCCCTGAACCTGTCTGCTGTGTGGTTGAGCCATGACTCTGCCGATCATTTCAACCCCAAGGTTGTCCGTGCGACAGCTGGTACGCTCCTGGCACTGCCCATTTTTCGGACAACGGATCTTCGGACAGTGACGTTGTCTGAATGTAGAATCTATTCAGCGGTCCTGTCGTCAACTGATAGAGTTCCCATTAGAGAGATTCGAACCGTACCCAGCCGGCTCCTGGTTGCTGTCGGTAACGAGGGCGCGGGGCTGTCATCGGAAATCATGAAGGCGTCTCAGATCAGGTTTTCCATTCCATTGGCTGAAGGGGTTGAGTCATTGAACGTGGCGGCGACGGTGGCGATCTCGGCCTTCTACTTCAGCGGATTGCCGATTGACTCCGCAGCGCCACGAAGAAAGCCCCCACAGTCGGTGTAGATATTTGAAAATCAGATAGATTGGGCCTAGGATAGTTGAGGGAAGGGTGGTGATGTTGAGGCAAGGAATCAGGATGGGAGTGGTACATGCTCTACTACTCCTGGGCATGGTGAACGTCGGATCCGTTGGAGTGGCCGCAATGTCGGTGGCTACGGAATCTGGGAATCAAGTCTATGGTCTTGAGACGATCGTCGATCTGGCCTTGGCCAAGAATCCGGTAGTCTCGCTCGCGGAAGGCACCATTGAACAGCAAAAAGGCCAGCAGACGGCGGCAGGCGCGTATCCAAATCCCACGGTTGGAGGTGCTGGTGGCCACGGGATGCTTCGCGATACAACGCGGGGCGGTGTCGGCCCGAATCTCGATCCAAACTCGCTGACAGAATACAACGTCGTTGTTGGACAACCGGTCGAATGGCCGGCGTTGCGTGCGGCGCGTCAGCGAGTCGCCGATCTTGGATTGGCGACAGCCAACGTCGGTATGTTAGAGACCCGCTTGAACCTGACTTCACAAGTGAAGGTGGCGTTCTACGATTTGCTCCTGGCTCAACAGGATGCAGACTTGGCCAAGCAGAACCTTGATACCGTCGAAGGCGTGGCCCGGATCGTGAAGGCGCGCGTCAAATCAGGCGAAGCTCCACAGTTCGAATCCATCAAAGCAGAAGTGGAAGTTCTAAAGGCCCGCCAGCAACTTGCCCGTGCCGATAATCTTGTTCGCATCAATCGTGTTGCCGTCGACACCTTGACCGGCGGTGCGCTTGGGCCGTCGTACTTGGTTCACGGTGAATTCAGGATGCTTCCTCGGGACTTACAGATTGAGGGGCTTATGGCTCGGATGATGGACCAGCATCCCACGATCCAGCGCTTATTGAAGTCCGTGGAACAATCGGACTGGAAGATTGAATTCGAACGACAGGCCCGTGTGCCGTCGGTCACGGTCAATGGCAGCTACTGGCGTGAGATGGGGCGAGAAGCGTTTCAAGGAGGACTCTCAATCCCGATGCCGCTGTGGTATCGACGTCAGGGAGAGATTGCTGCGTCATTAGGGGCGAAGCGTCGAGATGAGGCAGAGCTGCTCCGAACGCGCAATGAGCTCGGGCGAGCCGTCTATCAGCATTACCAAGATGTCCGTACGACCGCCGAGTTGATTGATGTGTTCGATAAGGGGTTGCTGAAGCAGGCGCAGGAAGCGTTGAGGCTGGCGCAGTTCAGTTTTCAACAGGGTGCCTCGAGTCTTTTGGAAGTGCTGGATGCTCAGCGTGTGCAACGACAGATTTTATTGGACTATGCCCTGGCTCGGCATGACCTTTCCGTTTCGCTGGCCAGACTGGAACAGGCGGTAGGGGGAACCTTGTGAACACGCAGGCTTATTGCATTCAACCTCAGTCATCGTATCTCAGCCGAGGGCTCTGGAGTGTGTTGCTCAGCATGATGATACTGGATACGGGCTGTGATGGGACACCGAGCGATGTGGTGGCCAGTAAAACGCCGGCCGTCGTATCCACACCAGGACGC
Source organism: Nitrospira sp. (assembly GCA_019636945.1). Lineage (GTDB taxonomy): Bacteria > Nitrospirota > Nitrospiria > Nitrospirales > Nitrospiraceae > Nitrospira_D. The sequence continues at coordinate 14,020 of JAHBWO010000041.1, forward strand.
ATCACGTTGTCGGCGGAAGAGTCGTCACGGGTGGGGCTGGTGGTTCAGCCGGTCGTCCGCAGTGACTTTCGTACGCACCGGGACTTTCCGGCGATCGTGCAACCGAATCAACGGAACATGGCTGAGATTACGACGCTGGTTCGCGGTCGAGTCGTCGAGGTCTATGCCGATCTCGGGCAGGAAGTGAAAGCGAACGCGCCTCTCGCGATTTTGTACAGCAGTGAGCTGGGACTGGCGCAGTCGGCGTATCTCAAGGCGAAAGCCAAACTCCACGTTGCGGAGCAAGCCTTCAATCGTGCACAATTTCTGTTGCAAGAGCAGGTGATCGGCGAGGCCGAGTTGCAACGGCGGCAAGCGGAATTGTTGAGCGCGCAAGCCGAAGGCAATGAATCGCATGATCGGCTGAAATTGCTCGGGATGAACGACGAAGAGTTTCGACGACTCGAACGGAGCCGGCAGATACGGTCGGTGGTGCCGATCGTGGCACCCTTCGGAGGGCGGATCATCGGACGGAAACTGACGCGCGGGGAAGTCGTCGAGACGACCGAAAATCTGTTCGTGATCGCCGACCTTTCGGAGGTGTGGGTGCTCGCGAACATACCGGAAAAAGACATTCCCTTCGTCCACTCCGTGCATGCGTCCGGCGGCACCCAGGTCGACGTCCGGATCAACGCCTATCCGAAAGAAGTGTTCAAGGGGACGATCACGTATGTCGGCGATGTATTGGATCCGATCACACGGACCATGCAGCTGCGGATCGAACTACCGAACCAGGATGGGCGGCTGAAGCCGGAGATGTTTTCCACCATACGGCTCTATTCCGAGTCACAACCGGATCGCTTGGCGGTGCCGGAGGCGGCGTTGCAACGAGATCAGGGACGGACCTTCGTCTTTGTGCAGCGCGGCGTGAATGAGTATGAAATGCGCGAGGTGCACATCGGTGAGTCGAATGGCACGCTGACGTCCATCCTGGGCGGACTGAACGAAGGAGAGCCGGTGGTGACGCACGGCGCCTTTGTGTTGAAGTCCGAGTTGTTGAAGAAACCCGTCTGATGGTCTCCCGTCTCCTTGACATTTCCTTGCGGCAACGGATGTTGGTCATCATCTGTGCCCTCATGATCGGGGCCGGAGGGGTGTATGCCTTCCGGACGATTCCGATCGATGCGTTTCCGGATGTCACCAGCGTGTTGGTGCAGGTGGTGACCAAGGCCCCCGGCCTCTCGCCGGCCGAGGTGGAACGGTTGGTGACCTATCCGATCGAGCTTCAGCTCACGGGCGTTCCCGCGCTCACGGAAATGCGTTCCCTCACAAAAGTCGGGCTGTCGCTCATTACGATCGTGTTCGACGACTCCATGGACATCAACTTAGCCAGGCAGCTGGTGCTCGAGCGATTGCTCGAAGTGGAAGAACAGCTCCCTCCCGGTGCCGAGCCCATGCTGGTGCCGAACAGTACCGGTTTGGGCGAGGTGTTTCAGTATTACTTGAACGCGCCTCAGGGAGCCGCAGTCGATGCGGAAGTGGAACATCAAAACTTGATCGCGCAGCGTACGATCCAAGATTGGGTGATTCGGCCCATTCTGAAAAGCACACCGGAGGTCATCGACGTCAATTCAATGGGTGGCTACGTCAAACAGTATCAGGTGCTGGTCGAGCCGGGGCTATTACGTAAATACAATCTGACGCTTCACGATGTATTTAGTGCGGTGGCGAAGAACAACGCAAATGCCGGTGGAAATATTCTGGAGAAACACGCAGAAAAGTACATCGTGCGGGGGAACGGGTTGATCCGCTCGCTGCAGGACATTGAGCACATCGTGGTTAAGGAAACCGGTGGGACACCAGTCTATGTTTCTGATGTGGCGCAAGTCGTGATCAACCATGCAGTGCGACATGGTGCCACTCTTCTGAATGGGGATCGTGAAGTGGTGAGCGGTATTGTGCTGATGTTGCGCGGCGGGAACGCCCGGGATGTCGTCGAAGGGTTGAAGGCGCGTGTGGAAGAAATTCACGCCAAAGGTCTGTTGCCGAACGGATTGCGGATCGTCCCGTTCTACGATCGGATCGAACTGATCACCGAAGCGTTGAACACCGTCTATAAATCACTGGCGGAAGGGGTCGTACTGGTCGTTGTCGTCCTGTTTTTGTTTCTTGGCAATATCCGCAGTGCGCTCATTGTGGTGGGGACGCTGGTCTTGGCGCCGCTGGCCACATTTATCGTCATGGGACAGATCGGGCTGACCGCCAATCTGATGTCGCTCGGAGGACTCGCGATCGCGATCGGGATGATCGTCGATGGATCGGTTGTCGTCGTCGAAAACGTCTACCGTCATCTCTCCCACCATTCGGCCGACACCATGCCGAGGCTGCAGCTCGTCACTACTGCGGTGAAAGAAGTCGGCCAACCGGTCGTGTTCGGCATTCTGATCATTATCCTGGTGTTCTTCCCGCTTTTGTCGCTTCACGGCATGGAAGGCAAGATGTTCAAACCGCTGGCCTATACCATTATGATCGCGCTCCTGGTGTCGCTGCTTCTCTCGCTGACGTTGTCGCCGGTGCTCTGTTCGCTCGCCCTGAGGCAAGGCAATGAAGAAGATCCGTGGATTGTGAGAGTTGCGAAGGCGATCTATGCGCCGGCCCTTCATTGGGCGCTCGGGCATCGAATAACGGTTTTGGTAATGGCCATCGGGGCGCTCATCGGAGCCTTGTCGTTAGTGCCGTCACTGGGGACGGAGTTTATCCCGACCTTGAACGAAGGAACGATCGCTCCACAGACGATCCGGCTTCCCAGTGTATCGCTGCCTGCTTCTATTGAGATCGAGAAGCGGATGCAGCAGGCCATCATGGAGTTTCCTGAAGTGGAGATGGTCGTCTCCAAGATCGGTCGAACGGAGTTGGGCAATGACCCGCAGGAACCGAATGAGAGCGATCCCGTGGTTCGGCTCAAGCCATTGGATCAATGGACGACAGCGAAGACCATGCCGGAGCTGATGCAGAAGTTCCGTGAGCGCTTGACCTCGGTCTCCGGTGCGACCTTCCTCATTAGTCAGCCGATCCAGCAGCGGGTCGACGAGTTGATTTCCGGTGTGCGTACGGAAGCCACGGTGAAGCTGTTTGGCGACGATCTGGAGACCCTTCGGAACAAAGCGCAAGAGATTGCCGAGGTGCTCGAATCCGTGCGAGGAGTGCGAGACATCAAAGTAGAGCAATTATATGGGCAGCCGTATCTGACCATCGATATCGACCGCAGCAAGATCGCCCGTCATGGGATCAATGTGGCCGATGTGCGTGAAATCATCTCGACGGCCATCGGGGGAGAGGTTGCGACCCGCGTCTATGAAGGCCAGCAACGGTTCGATCTTGTCGTGAGGTTTCCAAAACCATACCGAGATAGCGTCGAAACCATCAGTAACATCAAAGTCAGCGACCAGGCCGGTGCCCTCATCCCCTTGGCTGACCTCGGCACCATTCAGTTGGAAGAGGGACCTGGCCGCATCAGCCGGGAACAGTTGCAACGGTACGTTTCAATCGGATTCAATACCCTTGGACGGGACATCGGGAGCCTTGTGGCCGAGGCGCAGCAGAAGATCAATGAACGTGTGGCGCTGCCGATCGGGTACCGGGTGACGTGGGGTGGATCGTTTGAGAACATGGAGCGGGCGATGGCGAAGCTGAAAGTCATCGTGCCGATCACGATTGGACTGATTTTCTTTCTCTTGTACTCGACCTTCAACTCTCTTCGGCAGGCGACGCTGATTATCTTGAATTTGCCGTTTGCGTTGATCGGGGGAGTGGTGGCGCTGTGGTTGACCAAGGAGTATCTCAGTGTGCCGGCGTCGATCGGATTCATCAACCTCTTCGGTGTGGCCGTGCTGAACGGCATCGTGCTGGTGTCGTATATGAACAAGCTGCGTGAAGACGGACACAGCTTGGATGAGGCCGTGACCTCGGGGGCCCTGCTTCGATTGCGCCCGGTCTTAATGACGGCGTTGGTCGCACTGTTGGGCCTCGTGCCGCTTGCATTCGCTCAGGGAATCGGCTCGGAGGTGCAGCGCCCGTTGGCCATCGTGGTCATCGGCGGATTAGTGAGTTCGACACTCCTGACCCTGATCATGTTGCCGGTGCTCTATCGGTGGCTGGAAGGTCGTGAACAGGGGCCAAGGCAGGCGGGAGCTCCACCGACCGGATCGGCATATGAGTCGCATCACACAGCGGGCGACCAGCACCATGGGAACGGTGAACCACGGTTTACGCGCCATCCCGGCGAGATCCCATCGGCGTGATGGACCACTGATTGGAGGAAAGGTCGGTCTCGTTATGTCGAAGATATCTGCTCAACTGGTTTTCGCAGTAGCAGTCGTCAGCGTGGGTAGTCAGCTTGCCCTTGCAGCACCCACGGAGACCGACCGATCGAATGTCGATCAGGTCAAAGGGAGAAAGATTTTTGCGAAACATTGCGCCGGTTGCCATGGGCCGGAGGGAAGAGGAGACGGGTACCTGTTACTAGGGCCTGACCCGGCCAATTTGACGAGATCTGCCACCAAGAAAAAGCCTGATGCGCTGTTGCTTCAGACCATCCATGAAGGCAAGCCCAATATGCCGTCATGGAAGGGCCGCCTGTCCGAAGACGAGAGTCGGGCGGTTCTGGCCTACATCCGAGCGCTGAAGAAATAATCCTCCTGGCAGTTCCCGCATCGCTTTCCCGAGTTTGCTCAAGCGCTCCAGCAGAAGCGAAATGGGGAAGGCGGAGGGCTCTCCACAAGCCCCGCCCTATACGAAGCTGGGATCTGCGGATAGAGAAGAATTCTAGAGAGTGTAGAATGTGGTGCCGAGGGACAGAATCGAACTGTCGACACCAGCTTTTCAGGATTGAAAGAAAGTGAGCAAGATCAAATAGATATGACGAAAACGTAGTGCAAGAAGTGACACTTCATGTCATGTAAAAGCAATGAGTTACAGGAGCAGGTGCCAGTACTAGAAACTTAATTAATTATACGCAACTAACTTGCTAAGGTAAAATTTTACAGGTTACGTAAATTGTAAACCTGTGATGGTATTCTGCATCTCACTGAGAGAGGTAACGCTATGATCAGAAATGGCATGCGGCCAATTCATCCTGGAGAAATTTTGTTAGAGGCGTTCATGAAGCCGGCAGTCCCTCTGATCAATGCCAATCTGCTCGCAAAGGCCCTCGCTGTGCCGGCGAATCGGATCACAGCAATTCTCAGAGGACAGCGAGGCATTACGGGCGATACTGCCGTTCGTCTAGCGGCATTTTTCGACACCACCGCTGAATTTTGGATGAACCTGCAGAAGACCTACGAGCTGCGCCTTGCAGAAGAAGCCATGTCGAGCAAGGTGAGGAAACACATTGAGCAAAGCAGGGAATCACGTGTATCGGCCTAAGGTCCATGTAAGGGAAGAGTAGCGGGCTTAACCGCGTTGCATGGCTCGACTGCGGGCGACACCCACCCATGCAGCTCCCGAAGCAGCGAATTTCTAGTTGAGTGTTCGGGTTGGCCTATTCAAACACAGAGTTCTCGCATAACCACGAGTTAATCAGACCTTTCCTAGATTTGGTACCAAGTGGCACACGCAACGAGTCAAATTGACGATACACGCCTGACACGCTTCCATCAGTCATCGAATCAAGTGATTGCTCAAAACCGGGGTTCGTTCTTGCTTCTATGCCAGATCTAGCATATCATGATCCGGTGTAAGATCGGAGCCGAATGAAGCCTGTTCACTTTGTCGGCGCATCGCGGGAGGATCTTCGTGACCTTCCGGAGAGCGTTCAGGAAACAGCTGGGTTTCAGCTCTTCAAAGTTCAACAAGGGAAAGAGCCGGATGATTTGGAAACCGATGGCGTCCATCGGGTCTGGCGTGCAGGAAATTCGGGTGCGAGACGACACTGGAATCTATCGAGTCTTCTATGTGGCCAAATTCCAAGAAGCGGTCTATGTGCTCCATGTGTTTAAGAAGCGTTCACAGAAAACAGCAAGGCCAGATATCGAACTGGGCAAGAGCCGGTATGCGGATCTGCTTACGTGGAGAAGGGAGGTCGGGTTATGAAGCGTGCACCTGTAACAAAAGGGAGCGGGAATATTTTTCGAGACCTCGGGTTTTCGGAAGAACGGTCTGCCGAACTGATTCTCAAGAGCAGCTTGCTGCAAGCCCTTCAGAAAACGATTAAGGACCGGGGCTGGAAGCAGGTCGAGGCTGCCACAATGCTTAGCATTGACCAGGCGAAAGTGTCCAAGCTCTTAAATGGTCAGATGGCTGGGTTTTCGGTTGAACGACTGGTTCATTTCCTCTCGTTGCTGGGTCAGGATGTAGAAGTGACAGTGAAACAAGCCCCTCGTGGACAGCGATACGGTACCGTGCGCACGAAGGTGTCCAGGCGATGGAAAACGGTGATCGGTTCGTGATTGGTTCCGCGAATGAGTTTGTCCGGGACAGTGCCTTGTCGCGTGCTCATGAAATGCTGGCTGATCGGCGCATGTTCGTCTTGAGTCAGTCCAAGTGGGATGAGTTTCAAGCTGCCCTGGATGCTCCAACCCGCCACAACCCCCGTATACAGCGTCTCTTGACCGAGCCGGGATTCTTTGACGCCGCTGATACTTCTTCTGCAACGGCAAAGAAGTGTTGACCCGACCGATCGAAAAACATCGGCGGCATCACACCGTTGAGGCGTTCGATCAAGAAATATCATTGATCTTCAGCAATAGACGGCGGTACCATATCCTCATGAGTATACTAGCGCGTATTACTGTCAATCCGGCCCAGTGCGGTGGTCGTCCCTGTATTCGGGGGATGCGGATTCGCGTGAAAGACATCCTCGACCTTCTTGCAGCTGGCGTGTCAACGGAGACCATCCTGCAGGACTACCCCTATCTTGAGAAAGAGGATATTCAGGCGGCCCTTGAATTTGCAGCTGCCCAATCCGATCACGTCATGCTCCGGGCCGGATGAACTTCCTGATTGACGCTCAGCTCCCTCCAGCATTAGCCCGTCTTATCATATCTCTCGGCCATGGAGCCGTTCACGTCGAAGAAATAGGCATACTCCTCGCAACGGACCAGACGATCTGGAACTACGCCGTTTTCAATGCCAAGGTCATTATCACAAAGGATGAAGACTTTAAAAATATTCTTTTACTTGCTTCTCCGCCGGTAACGCCCGTCGTCTGGGTCCGGATCGGCAACTGCTCCAACGCGGCACTCGTCCGGTGGTTTCAGCCCCTGTTCTCTCAAGTGATCGCCAACCTTGACCAAGGTGAGCGGCTCATTGAGTTATATTAGGCCCTCGCCCAACGTCGACCCACTCCGCGTAGAATTGTTACCCGGTAGATCACCGGCTTGCATACAGGCTCCAAAGAACGACCCGCAGGTTCCTTCTTGAGGGCCTGTCGCGCATTGCTGCGAATGGGCATATCGCAGGCGAGAATCGGTTCTTCCGTCTGGGAGTGGTCGAGGGCAATGTGCTAACGGTACGATTTTCGTATAGGAAAAAGCGGATCCGTATGTATGGAGCAGGCTACTGGAGGCAAGGGAGAAAACGCTATGAGCAAGAAAATCACATACACCGATAAGCGGTTGGCCATGGGGGAACGTGTCACGGATTTTCTGCCGCCACCAGCGATGGCCCTTGGCCGCCGCCTTCTCGTCGACACCGATCCGCCGCACGACCGTCCGCACTTTGCGCTGCCTGCCCCGCGTGACCGCGCGCTCCATCAGCCCCCACGCTTCATCCCAGCTGATCCGTAAGATCCGCGTCGCCCCGCTCACATCGCATTGACGCAGCACGTCGATGGCCAGGCGCTCAAACAGCAGCGTGAACCGCGACCGCGGCTCCGCCCACGGCACCAGGATCTGTACGACGCCATGTTCGTCGCAGGCAACGCGGGGAATTCTCGCATGCAGGTACGTTTGGAACTGGCAACTGTCCAAATGCCGCCAGGTCCGTTCCTCGGCGTGGTCATAGAGCGGCAGCGGCTCCGCGCAGTGCGGACACGTCCACGTCGCGTCCCCCGCATGCTCGGCCCAGACATCCACGCGCTGTTCGGTCACATCCAGATTCACACAGCTCACGGTCCATGGCGACTTCAAGCTGAGCAGGTACTGATAGAGTGCGGTGTCTTGCATGGTCGGTCCCTCCTTGGCCGACCATAGTATCCGCTCAGCCTACCCACGGAGAACCCGGAAGTACCCAAATTCTGAACCCTCTCATAAGTGCCACTCCGAAGAAGTGGGCGAAGCAGTCGGGAGGCTCACTCGACCGAATGTGTAAAGCATCACGTGAAAGGCTGTCGCACAGCCACTCCGATAACAGAGGGATTGAGAAGCACGTATGTTCAATGAGAGATAACTAAGCAGGGGAACCCATGACACTCTTAACAATTTTTGAGGCAGCGAAGTTTTTGAGGCTGACAAAGCGGACCCTCTATCAGCGAGTCGATATCCCTCGGGTTCGCTATGGACATCGTGTCATGTTTGTCAAAGAGGATCTTGAAAGTTGGGTCAGAAGCTTATGTGAGGGCGGTGTGGTGAAAGACCTCGATGAGCAAGGAGGACTGCCGAAGCCCGTTGACGGCAGACCTGGCAAGGTCTACCATCGGAACCCTTTGTTTGTGTTGCCTCGTCATAAAGGCCTGCAATGAATATTCAGCGTATCAATACTCCCAAGGGAATACGATCAATTCTGACCTATTGGTATCGTGGAAAACGCTATCGACCGGTCCTTGGATATAACTTGACGCTCGATCGTGAACGAGAGACTGCTCTCGAAATCATGACTGCGATTCATGCGAATTCATTGGAGCCAGAAACAAGGACAGCGCCGATCCCTCTTGCTGGGCAGTCTTCAACGTTGACGTTTGCTGAGTTTGTCCTCATCTACCTGCAATATCTCAAAGCTAAGCGGCCGAAGAACGACGGGCGGAATCAGACCGTTCTCACGCACCATCTCATTCCGCATTTTGGCGACAAGAAGCTCTCGGATATCCGCCTCGAAGATGGATTGGCGTATCTAGAAAAGCGTCGCTCTGTCTTGATCGGCCCGGAGGATAAGAAACGACATGTGGCTCCAGGGACGATTGAGCGAGAGTGTGCGGCCCTGATGGCCGTGCTGAATTTGGCCGTTGATATGGACCACCTGGACAAGAATCGGCTCAAACGTTTACCTGTGCCCGAGTATGTGAAGCGCGAGCGGATTGTCGAAGGCTGGGAGCTGCTCAAAATCCGTGAGGCCGCCTCACCGAACGTGTGGCGGCTGGCGATGGCCGCGCTGCAGATCGGCCTTCGGGAGAACAAGCTGATCGAGATCCATGAAGAGTGGCTGATGCAACGAGGAGACGGCTGGTGGGTGGTTCCCTCCCCAGGCCAGACGAAAATCAAAGGGGTGCCTAAAATGGTTCCTCTCAACAGTCTGGCCTACGAGGCGTTATTTGGAAAGACTGCGAGAATCGGTGGGCGCTTCTTCCATCACTGGAAAGACGGGAATTCTTTCAAACATACCTGGATGCGAACCTGCGAGCGGGCAGGGGTGCATGATCTGCACTTCCACGATCTTCGCCATACCTTCACGACCTGGCTTACACAATGTGGCGTGGATTACGCTGTGATCCAGACGTTAAAAGGTGAGCCGCTACCTGGTTCGGCGAAGTACTACATTCACAATTGGAACGCGCGATTGCGGGATGCCGTGACCAGGCTGGAAGCGTTTACGAAGGCGGTTCTAAACGGGGAAAACGACGTTCAGGTGCCAGTTACTGCCACTTGGGGTGCCAGTTGTTCAAAACGTGAATCCTCTAACTATGCGAAATATGGTGCCGAGGGACAGAATCGAACTGTCGACACCAGCCTTTTCAGGGCTGTGCTCTGCCAACTGAGCTACCTCGGCACAATACGGATACGGTCCTGCGATGGGGAAGGATCAACTGCCACGTAAGGAACCGTTGAGCTGGTGCATCTTACCAAGGTCGCATGTCCGACTTCTACACTTTTTATGCGCCGGGAAGACTTAAAAAGCAGAGGATCGTGTAACTGCTGATCCAGCTCGTCGTCAACACCCTGAGCAAGAACGTTGGTGACAGTTCTCAGGAAGAGTGTCAGGTTCCGAGAGGAGTTTCAAGTTTCATGTTCCACGTTTCAGGTTGTCCGAAAACTTGAAACGTGAACTGGTTACGGGTAAAGGCGTGACGTTAGAGGCATGCGGCTCAGACCTCAAACTTCGGACCTCTAACTCCTCAAGGGATGACGCTTCACAGTATCACTTCTCACTTTTCACCCGTTACGCTCCATAGTTCACGCGTCACACCTCCCGAACGACGTGCGACGGATCGTGCTGCAGCGGCCTGTCGGTGGCGAGAGAGGAGAAGCGATCATGAATATTGTGAGCTAGCAGTGTGTTGACAAACGCTGCGCTTTTCCTCAACCGTGCCGAGCCTCACGGTGACTGACCGAATCGAGATGCCCCGCAGGCGGCCTTTGTCAGCAGCCTGCTAGTCGGGAACCGAATGAATCGTCTGGGCGTGGACGAGGAGTTTCTGTCGATTTGGCACACCGACCTTGTCGAAAATGTTCGTCAAATGATGACGGACCGTACTGTCGGAGATAGAGAGGGCGTGAGCAATGTCCTTATTAGAAAGACCTTGGCGGAGCAACTTGATGATCTCTCGTTCTCGGGCTGTGAGGCCATCAGGCCAGGTCGCGTATTCCTTTTCGACCAAGGGGCCCAAAGTGAGAGCTTGCCTCAGACTCGTGATGCCCACGACATCCTGTGCGCGGTGGGTGTGGTCAGAAACAGGGGGGTAGAGCGTGTCAATCAAGGCCAACACAACTTCCGGCGGTTGAATCTTCAGCAACACGCCATCCACGCCGCAGTCAAAAGCTTCGTGCATACGGTCCCTATCTTCAAATCCGCTCAATAAGAGGATTTTGCTCGTCGGAGCGGATTTACTGATCCATCTGAGCGATCCCACGCTGTCTCGTTCGGTCTCCATATCTAGGATGAAGATATCCGGGTGGACCTCCGGGAGACGCAGATCGGGTGTGATGCGCTGGTACTGTTGAACGACGAAGCGGCGAGTCGCGCAACTCTCAAAAATTTTCTGCAATCCCAACCACGCGAGGTGGTGACGGCTAATAATGGCAATGGTCAGTGGTGGAACGGTGGTGCTCATGACGACAACGCTTCTCCATGGTCGGTGGTGATTGCGAGTTCCGATACGCACGTTCCTCAGGTTAGCCCGAGCAGCAGTTCTGATGGTTGTACAGCAACGGTTCAAACTTCCGAGTTTCAGGTTCCATATTTCAAGTGTTCAGAGAACTCGAAACTAAAAATAATTCCCAAAACCAAAAGCTTGCAATTTGGCACTGGCCCTCTGCTCTAACTTCCGACCGCAGGCTTCCAGTTGGCCGTTTGATGCGTCACGGCCAAGTTCACATCAAACATAAAACTCGAAACCTGAAACGGCACATTGGTCCGTTGAAGGCTCGGACAATGTCGCGAAGTATGCCAGATGAGCTGCCGCTTTCCTATACGCAGAGATCCGTAGTAATGCCCGTAATAAGTCCACATAGACTCCGCGTATCAAAGCAAGGTGCATGCCATTGCTCTGGTTTTCAATGGTAGCGAAATGTACAACGTAAGGTAAACTTCCAAGGATGGAATCGATAGAGAAATAATGAACATTCATAAAATAGTTAGCTATGAGAATAGATTGTAATAAGTATATATCTGATAGACGAAGCGAAGGTTGTGGTTGTACTGATGCATAGAGCTTTGAAAATCAGAGAAAGCCTGCGCCGGCGGTTGGTGTGGATCCTACTCGTACAAGCCCGCAAGCAGACCGAGACTGTGATCTAAAAAAGCCGGACGGTGATTGAAGTGTTAGGAATCGAATACATTGCGCTGCACGCTTTGATTACGTGCTGTGGACAATGGCAAGTACTTGAAGACCTCTGGTGAATCTAAACAAATACTGTATCCAAAAAGATTCACGTTGAGGTTATGCGAGGGTGAACCAGGCCTCTCTCCTGAGAGTGTATTCGTAGAATCCTCTGCCATGAATATACCGGCTCGCCCTGTAATATCAGCAACATCCATACGGCCTGGTGATGCAGCGGTAGCACCCGTTCACACCCCCTCCTGATGTGAACATCAGAATCGGACAAACGTGCTGGTTGCGGATACGCGAAAATTGGACGTTTGTCTGATAGTAACGATCCAAAGGCACCTGTTACTAATAGGGCCGCATTTTTTGATGGGTAGATCCGAGTGGCCTCAGTCTTCAAAGCAGAGGATGGGACTCACGGGGCGAAGCTATGATTGCTACCAGTCAACCAGAGCCCGTTGTACGGCATGAACCAGTAAGCGTACTGGAGCAAGAACGGGTCACGCTATCGAAGGCTGATTGCCAATGGTACGCCTTGCAAACTCAGTCTCGTCATGAGAAGCAGGTTCGGGATCGACTGCAGGCAATAGGGATCGAACCCTTGCTTCCGGTGGGAAGGCAACGGCGTCAATGGTCGGATCGTAAGGTCTGGACCACGCTCCCATTGTTTACCGGATATTGTTTTGCGAACTTTGCGCTCGTGAGGAGTCTGGTTGTATTGCAAACTCCTGGTGTCGTTCGCATTGTCGGCACAGTAAGACCTGAACCAATTCCAGCTGAAGAAATCGCGGTCTTCCAACGAGTATCGTCGATGAATCCGGTGATGGAGCCATGCGACTATCTCACCGAAGGCGCATGGGTCGAAGTGATACATGGTCCGCTTGTGGGTCTCCGTGGTCAATTCGTTCGCCGCACAAGTCACCATGGCTTGGTGATCCGCTCCTCCCTCCTACAGCAGGCTGCACTCATTCATATTGAAAGCGACGAAGTTGCGCCGGTGCAGTAAACTGTTGGGGAGTTCCAAGTGTCAGGTTCCATGTTTCAAGTTGTCCGGAAACTTGAAACCTGAAACTTGAAACCTGAAACTCTTACCTACGACGATTCACCATCTCCACTGATGTAGATTAGTCAATCTGTCTGTTGCCATGTCCAAGCTCCGCTTTACCCAAGCTCAAAGAGCAGCCATCGTGTCTGAATTAGATGCCGGTGAGATGGCTGCAGATGTCTCACGCCGGTATGGGGTTTCTATCAGCACGCTCTACCGGTGGCGAGTGAAGTGTACCAATGCACGGCAACCGGCTGCTGATAGCCGGCGATTACGCTCGCTAGAGGATGAGAATCAACGCCTCAAACGACAATTTGCTGAACTCACGCTTGATTACGCAACGCTCCGCGCAGCCTTGATTAGAGATGTGAGGGGAGACTGTTAGAGAGAGCCGATGTTAATTACTGCCGAGAGATGCCTACCTAGGATGAGACACATACTCGATTGGGCTCTTGTCGCCACCATAGCACTTGCGGTGGTGGCATGCGCCCAAACGAATGTGGATTACAGAGTTCATCTGACGGAGCCATCTGATTTTTTCCTAGGGCCGGAAGATGTGCTGAAAGTGACGGTCTGGAAGAGTCCGGACCTGTCGGGTGAAGTGACGATTCGTCCAGATGGAACGATCACACTGCCCCTGATCGGAGATGTGCCGGCTGCCGGCCTGACGGCGAATGCATTGGCAAAGCGCATCAGCGAGCGACTCACAGAATACGTGTCATCACCGATCGTCACGGTTCAAGTCAAAGAAGTGAACAGCTACTTCATTTATGTCATGGGAGAAGTCCTAAAGCCAGGGAAGTACTCACTGAAATCCTATGCCAATGTGATGCAAGGCGTTGCGCTGGGCGGCGGCTTTGCACCCTTTGCGAATAAGAATAAGATCAAGGTGTTGCGTAATGTGAGCACTGGAGCTGCGGGGCATGAAGAGAAACACCAGATCGAAATTCCGGTGCACTATGAGGACATCGTAAAAGGCGTCGCTGTACCGGGGAATTTCATTCTCTTGAGCGGCGATGTCATCGTGGTGCCCTAGTTGAAGCGGGAACGGCTGCTTGCGTGCATGGCAAGCATCATTCTAGGGATGGGATTTGGATGGTGTTCGCTCAGTGGAGCGCAGATGGGTGGAGGGATGGGCGGAGGAATGCCCGTTGTTCCAGGGACGGCATTCGGAGGAGCAACCGACCCCAGTTCGATTCGGCCTGGAGATGGGTTGCGCGTGATTCCCTCGATCCAAGTATCCGAACGATATGACAGTAATGTGTTTTTTGCACCCAAGAGTCTGCTTCGGGGGCTGAATCCGGAAGATGTTGTGACGACCGTCGTGCCTCAAGTCAGAGGGTTATATACCGATCATAAAAATCTGGTGAAGGTAAACGCAGTGGTGGGAGCGGTCGGTAGTTATTATGTGAACAATACAGGACTGAGTTATGTGGGGGCGAATGCCGGTGTAGTTCTGGATATGAGTGACTTGGTGAGCCAATGGAGGCCTGGGGCAAGATGGACGGTGTCGGATACATTTTTTTACAGCCCTCAGCCCCCTGCCTTTCTTGTAGGAGGTCAATTAGGGGAGCAAGCAAACCCGTTGGTGGCAGGGTTTCAAGCCTATCGTACCAATACAAAATCCAATAACATCAACACCCAATTCGAGCTCCCCCTCTCTATGACCGTCAAGTTGACGGGGAGCTATGCCAATAGTTTTATCCGTTATGGGGCATCGCAAGTTCCGGGCGCGCCCACCCTGATTAGCCAAGACCTTCATACCTATACCGCTGGTCTCTTAAGGGAGGTTTCCCTTTACGACACGGTGAGAGCAGACTTCATTGGTAGCGAATTTGACCTTGGCGAACTGGGAACATTGAGCTTAAGGGGCGGGACTGTCGGCTGGACTCACAAGTTTTCACCAACCATTAGGTTCAACGCAGCTGGTGGTGCACAGATGCTGTCGGGAGAATTGAATGGAGCTGGGCTTTCCTCGATCATCGCACCAGTTGGCAATCTTGCCATCCAGTGGAATGACCCGACAACGTCGCTCACTCTTGCATATCGGATCGGCATTACTCCATCGTTTCAGTCTCGGGCAGCAGCGCTGCTCAATCACATGGTGTCGTTCAACATGACTCAGAAGACCTCGATTCGTGATCTGGTCGCTTTGGTTGAAGCAAACTATGGCGTCGCCAACGAGTACGGGTCGAATTCGGCAAGTACCCTGTCCTGGACCACGGTGGGAGGAACGGCAGGTTTAACGTATCGAGCCACCCAGAAGCTGTTTCTTACACTGACCTATAACTACCAAAATGTTGAGAACTCATTTGGAGGGACGCGTTTTGCATACGACAGACATGTTGCCCAGCTTAGTTTATCCCAGGCCTTCTACTAACAAGCACATCGGTAAGATCGCTCGCGTACGACTCAAAGCAGTAGTGTAGAAGAAATGAACACGAACGAAGCTGACACACCTGCTCTCTACGACCCTCCGTCAGAGCCGTTGTCTGTGCTCATACGGCAACATTGGGATAACATTGTCCGGTGGAAATGGGTCGTGATCAGTTGTGCCATGGCAGGGCTTGCCATCGCCATAGTCTTGTGCGTAGTCCTGCCAAAAAGTTATCGCTCCAGTGCCCTGATTCTCATTGAAAATCAGAAGATCCCCGAGGACTACGTCAAAGGCATCGGAGGGGCCAACATCGAGCAGCGCCTCACGATGATTCAGCAGCAAGTGATGAGCCGGACGTTCCTCAGTCAGATTGTAGACGAATACAAGCCCTATGAGGGCCAGGTCCGGCGGGAAGGCATCGAGTCGGCCGTTGAGACTTTACGTAAAATGATCAAAGTGGAGACAATTGGCACCCCCGGCTCATGGGGGAAAAGTGTCGAGTCAGTTTCCATTTCATTTGCCCATGAAGATCCCACGACGGCCATGAAGGTGACTGAGAAGCT
>JAHBWO010000042.1 GCA_019636945.1 Nitrospira sp.
ACTATACCCTCCTGGAAGGATCTGCATTAGACACGACCTTCGCGTTGAGTCGGGCCAAAGCAGATCCCTAACAGGGCCTCCCTCCAATGAAAACACACCGTGAACACTACAGCCATACATTCAGCGGAGATGGTGGATATCAATGACCAAGTTGTCTTCGTTCAACTCCGCCACCACGAGTTCAGCCCCATCATCGCGAACACCTTGCTGCTCGCATCCTGATCCATCGCCAGCATGTGTTTCCCTTCGGCATTGGAGATCTCGATCACTTCCCAGGTCGGGTCCGCATACGTCAGCCGACCAGTAATCAGGTGATGTCCTGCAGGCGGAACCCCTTTCGGATGCAGATCGATCAGTATGTCGTGCTCATCGATTACTAAGATCACTTCATCGCCTTTCTTTGGGTTCAATAGCCCCATCCGCTCAGCTTTGTGGACGCTGACCGTACGCGGCCCCACGCCCGTCGACTGGCCCAGAAACACTAAGCCCGATTGAACCTTCTCAACCGTGGCCGCTTGGTGTTGGTGCACAGAATGCTTCGCAAGGTCGCCCTCATGGGCAAATGTTTGGTTCCCCCACCACCCAACACCCGCTAACACAACGATGCTGACAAGAATGTGTCGCATAACGTCTCTCCTTTCATCTCTTCAGAGCGAAGAGATCATCGGGTGGATTACAGGCCACATACTGTGTGCCTCATCAAGAAAGGTGGCGTTAGAGCAGCGGAGACTGGAGGAGAGATGAGCTCCAGATCACGCCAGTCAGCGCGGCTGGAACGTCGTACGTAATGCTAGGCGCAGAGAGGGGGCTTCGTCAAGCGGTAGAGCGTGTCAGCTCATGAGCTGATAGTAGAAGTGATCCTGCTGCTTTTTAGAACGGTCGTGCTGCCTGTACCCTTTCTGCCTGATTGCCTATCCAACACCGCACCCGCATTTCCCACTCGGTAGCTAAGACTCGTCGATCCTATGCGCACGCTTGTCTCGCTGCAGAACGCTATCAAGGAATTTTCTCCTCGACGGTGATGTCCCAATATTTTGAAACCTGAACCCGCTTGCCAGGATTCGCATAGACCTTCTTGAGGACTTTCTCCTCAATGAATCCCCGCAACGCGTCAATGGACATGTTCCGATCAATCAAAAACTCTGAGTTCAAGACCAGGAGCCAGGACGCCTTGGGGACACCATCGTGAGAGGAAAAGGTGGCTCTCGGATGCGATTTGAACTTCACATCGACGAATTGCTCTTACAATAGACTGCTTGCATAACCTCCTGGCGAGGATTCCCTTTCTGCCTTGGATGTGGTTCCATGCTCGCTCTGACAGGGAGGAGTGGCATGGAGATTCAGGGCTGTGCCGGAATGACGGGGGAGACGTTCCGGCGGTTGACCGGAGTGAGGAAACGGACGTTTGCCGAGATGGTCACGGTGCTGGAGAGCGCCGAGGCGGCTCTCAAGAAGCAAGGCGGCAAGCCAAGTCGGCTGACCGTGGAGATGAGGCTGCGGATGACGCTGGAGTACTGGCGGGAATACCGTACATATCTCCACATTGGGCACAGCTATGGAGTCAGCGAGAGTACGGCCTATCGCAACATCCGCTGGTGCGAGGACACGCTCATCACGAGCGGAGTATTCACGCTGCCGGGCAAGAAGGCTCTCGTCAGGAGTGACAGGACGTACGAGGTGGTCCTCATCGACGCGACGGAAACGCCTGTGGAACGATGTCAAAAACACAGCGCCGCGACTATTCGGGCAAGAAAACGCGCCACACGCTGAAGACCCCGCTCGTCGTCGACAAGGCGACGGGCACGATCCTCTGCCTTGCACACGCCGTAGGCCGCCGGCATGATTTCCGAGTGCTCAAGGAATAAGGGATCTGGCGTCAGACTCCATCCCAATACCAAAGCCATGACCGACACCGGTTACCTGGGCCTGCAGAAGATACATGGCAACACCACGATGCCGAAAAAACGCAGCAAAAAGAATCCGCTGAACAAGGTAGACAAACGGCACAACCGCACGATTTCGAAAGACCGCGTTCCCGCCGAACACCTCATCGGTGCCGTGAAACGCTTTACGATCGTCTCCGACCGATACCAAAACCGCCGAAAACGCTTCGGCCTCCGGTTCACGCTGATCGCGGTAGCCTATAACAAGGACTTGATGCCGTGAGGTTATGCAAGAGGTCTAATAAACCCTGTATGGT
Organism: Nitrospira sp.; assembly: GCA_019636945.1. GTDB lineage: Bacteria > Nitrospirota > Nitrospiria > Nitrospirales > Nitrospiraceae > Nitrospira_D. Next base: position 2,201 of record JAHBWO010000042.1, read on the forward strand.
TTGGGTTTTGATCAGATCACTTCCCTGTAGTGTACTGTTCATGAATGCCTCCATATGAAAACCCCCACTGGCACGCCGACTATTTATGCCGCACGCGGTGCAATCTCCTCTGGTTTCCAGAGTACCCCGAAGGCCTCTTGCACCGTCATGGTGCCAGGGCTGACCGCTACCGACTTGACCTCTTGGTGAAGGGGCTGCTGAAGGATCGTCTCATCCCGATAGCCGCAACTAACGCAGCGCCAACTGAAGCTCCAGACCTCGCCGTCTCCCCCGTCCATCTCGATCGTATACTCTTCCAGTATGAATCCTTGGCAACGTGTACAGGTCGTCATCGCATCCCTCCTGTCGTGACTGCATCATGTCTTGGATAACCGTATCAGGGATGAAGATTCGAACCAGACCGGAAAGCAGTAGATCGAAAGAGGGGGTGCGAGAATCAAACACTGCAGGAGGTGGAAATGACCGTCTGACGCAGTTCAGTGGGGCCGGGTATGCTCCGTAGGATCGTCGCGTCATCGCACAGCTGAGCCAGGAATCGTCCCGTCGACGATTTGTTGACCATGCGTGATACACAGGACTTGGGCATCGACCTCTGTTGCAAACCGACCGGTTTTCACAAAATGTCGGCTCTCTTCTTCATCATCTTCAGTTGCCCACGAGATGAAGACGTTGAGTTCCCACTGGCCGGTATCAACGAGCTGTCGAGGGGAGGGTTGAATGGTATAGCCTTTATAGGTGATGGCTTGAGTCATAGTTTACCGGCCACTCTTCGGCCTCAGCCCCTTCTTTTCAAGTTCGGTGACGTGGCGATCGGGAATCCTCGTCACATACTCCTTCAAAGATGCATGTTCTAGCGCTGCCGCTGCTTTGACCTTCGCGATCAAGTGCTTGGGCATATCCCTGAGATTCAGAACACGTACTAATTGAGCCTTACTATCTGATTTCATGAGAGCCAGGGTACTTTGTTATACAAGGGAGGCTGCATTTTTTACACAGATGGACTTCCGATATCCAGATACGTCCGCAGCGCGGCAGTCCACTATGGCCCCAACAGAGCCAAAGAAACTCACGGCTCAAGATCAGAAACCAGAACCTATTTCTATTGGAACCGTGACGGAAACTGTAACTGCTGGCTCCGTGGAAGAGGAGGAGAATATCTAAGTATGTGGACATTCTGGAGCCGGCGACCCGGATTGAACGGGCGACCTGCGGTTTACGAATCAGTGAAAAGGGGTTGCTCAAGTCTTTGAAGATTTGGGCAATCCCGCCTCTCGTCAATCACAGAGCCCATTCCACTGTAGTTGGACTTCATACCAATTCGTTTCACTTCAGCTCGTTCCGTCGCTCTCGCTAACACTCTAATAACACCTACCCCCCCTCACAAACGGCACACCCTTCACCCCGTCATGGGTTTGAGACTCATTTGGGGGTTGCGTCACCCAGACAAAAATGAAGGCAAGTTGTCTTCTGTGATAGTAGGAGTGGCAGAAGAATAGGTATGGTGCCACGCTGTAGCCACGCTATACACACGGAGAACAAGAACGGCAGATAGCTAAATCCAGACAACCCGTCTAATCCGATTGAGTAGCAGTGCCAATCCAGTCTTCTAAATTTATCAATTTCTCCGCCACAGATAGATTTGCCCCTTTAAGCCGGTAGTCCATTCGCACACGATCCATAAATTCCTGGTCTGCCTCTGATTTTACTTGCGGCAAAGGTTCTTCGGCAGCACGAAGCATGAACCTGAAATAAGACAAAAACCCCACACGCTCATGATTTAGCCAATCCCCACCCATGTTGAGATAGGGTAATAACTTTTGATGTTCTTCCTCCGTTTTTGCGCTATGCCCTTCCCACGATAGCACCTCGTTAAGGATAAGGGAGTCAACTGGTGCGCCTGGCATTTTTTCTGCCACCACTTCTGGAAGCTTGCTAATTCGCTCAATCCCCTCGTGTGCGGCGGGGTCTTTAAATATTTCAATTAGGGATTCGGCTGTCTCTTTCCCGTAAATTTGTTGAAGCTGCGCATGTGCTAGAGAAATCCGCAAGAAGTCGAGTGCAACCAGAAGCGCCATCCTCTCGGTTTCGTTCAATCTCTCGAAGCGTGGGTCACCCGCCCCATCCTCCTTTCGGCTCTTGATGATATAGGCAACCAAGCTTTTTATTTCCGAAACTGACTTAAAAGCTCGCGCACCACTTTCTTTCGGTAACAGCCCTAAGCTGACTAAAACATTCCGGCCAGCCGCATAGTTTTGAGGCACGTTATAGAGGGCTGAAAGTTCTGCAGGAGTGACAAGCGCAGCTAACGCTTTGTCACCTTTTGCGGCGAGGCCGTGTAGCATGATGACAGCGTTACTTCCTTCGTAATCCTCGGATAGTATAAGCTGCCTAATGTATTAGCGCTTGCTTTTTTGCTTTAGTTCATCGCCAATAGCAGAAAGGAAATTCGGAACTAAATTTCTGTGTTCCGGCTTCATTGCATAAGCAATTACATTGTCATCATGGATTTGTTCTTCCTTGATTTTCCAAATAAGAGAGCCATAACCATACACTTTTGCGCTTTCCACCATAGTGTCATTAGCAGCTCTCAGAGTCTCAATCGCTTTTGTATCACCAGCCCAGGCGTCCTCCAATTGCTTAGTAACGACACCGGCCAATTTTAAAGCCATTTCCCGTTTCTGGTCTGGAATAAAGTTCTCTAACAGCGCAATTTCATAGAGGCGCTGTAAGCAGCCTATCAGTTCTCCCGTGTGAAAAGATGCATCCTTTTTATTTGTTAGGAATCCGACAATGTCGTCTACGGACATCGTGGTGAAAGTCTTTTTATCAACAGACGGTTCTTTGTGAGTTGTAGCTCCAAGCAGCGATTTTAAAAATGTCATCATGACCTGCCCTATTAGCGGGGATCGCGGTTTCTTTTTAGTAGCCTCCCCTTAGAAAATGCAATACGATTATCTACATACCCTCCGCCGCCTGAAGGGCCTTTCGCTTCCCTCCATACACGCTGTCTGTGAAGTGTCGGTGATAGATCCGTTTTCTCCGTTGAATGGTGACATACCAAGAATGGGTATGTGATATGTCGTGACCGATGCGGTAGATGTGCATGGCTTCTACGGATATCTCTGGTTAGAGGGTACCAGAGTAGTTAATAAGGGGTTCTTAAGAGGAACAGCATGGGGGTGATTCTTTACGCGGACAGCCCATTCTGCGGACCAAGGCTTGGCTGTATTGGCATCTATCGACGAGACTGCTAGTCTAGAAAGCAGCATGGTCTAAGGGCTGGGTATGTCTGATCATAAATAAAAGGCAATCGGTGACTTTGTGGAAAATTGGTCTCCACGGTGGTTCTACCGAACCATGCTGTCTTTGTTCAAGTCTGATCCAAATAGCCGCGTGGAAGTTCCGTTTCATTACAATCGGCCATTGTCAGCAAAAGAATATCGCAGCTGTGCGGAGCATTATATTAACGATAGATTCAAAGAATACCTCAATAAGATTCTGGGTGGACGAAAAGATAAGCTCCCGCAGAGCCCAGACCCTAAGCGTTGGCCGGACCTGGGGAATCTTGGTATCCAAACCGAGAAGTTTTGGAAATATGAAAAAGCCTTAGGCTCGTTATACTTCGCAGAAACGAAAGATCAGCAAAGGGCAGCAAGAGGTGCAGTCAAACACTTATCCCAAGAGGGGCCCATCTCCGTTAGAAAAGCCCTTTCAACTAGTGCTCGTGCTACACCCCAAGCTAAACGTAACCATTCTTCAACTGATAGAATAGAGCTTTTTCGCTATCGTGCTGAGCGTCAATTTCTCTGGGCATTCCTCAGACGCGAGACAGGCTGGAGTCAGAATCGGATACAGAGGAACTCAATTGAAAAGATTGAGAAGATTGCCGCTCACCTGGCCAACTCGTATGGGTACCTTCAGCTGACACCGGTTGAAATTGCCCAGGGACTCAGGAACTCTAACCAAGCAGACGCAGACACAGCTAAGAAATTCGGGCTAGCTACCTCGACCGTACGTTCTCTCCTCAGTAAACGCATCCCTCGATAATCCGTAAGCCCCCCAGGGTCTGCGGCAACGCTCAGATTTCACTCCTCGTGAGGAGATCTTATCTCCTGTTCATCACGTGCATAATTTCGTGCCGTGACACCTAGGAGAATGGTTTATGAAAGCCATACCACTTGGAGAGTTCATGGATCTCCCGCCAAAACCCAGCAAGCCTTACACCTCAAGCCCGTGGGATTTCAATGAGCAGACGCTGACGTTGGATCTCTACGAGACGACGCCTGAAGGGGGCAAGTATTTGATTTATCAGGTGGACCTGGAGCGATGCACGACACCAGCACAAGTGCTTGATTGGATAGTAGACAACACAATCGATGTTTGGGAGGACGATACCCGTTTGGCATCACTTGTTCGAGATTTATTTCTGTATCTCGGCTCCAAAGTGTGTTTTGGCAACGGAGTCACAGACATCAAGGCAATCGTGAAAGCGAACATAGCTAGCGCCAACATTCTGCGTGGGAGGCGGTCACGATCCACCTCACACAAGCATCAGGAGAACCCAGCATCCAGCTAACTGTGACGCCCAATGGAGGCTGAGTGCATGACTTGGCCTCCATTGCATCTGAGTAATAGCCCAAAGGAGCGCTTGCAATGTCATTTGAACACAACGCCACCAGCACTGACGATCCATTCATTGGTGCCACCCAGCCGGAACCCACTGACTGGATCGATGCACTCTTGAAGGAGGCGTATGCCAAGGCACAGGACCCACCTCCCATACGCTTGGCCGATATTCTCCATGAGATCGTCAGCACCCTAGCACATTATCTTTACTTTCCACACCCAGCCACCGCGATGCTGATCGCCTGCTGGATTGCCATGACGTATTGCTTTCGCGAGTTCAAGTATGCGGGGTACGTCGCGATTAGATCAGAGGCTCCTGGTAGCGGGAAAACACGGTTATTGGAACTCTCCAGCTCGCTTACAGCCGGGAATCCACCCGTATATACAAACCCAACGGGCCCCGTTTTGTTTCGAGCTGTTCAAAATGTCTTCCTGATCGATGAAGTGGACCGCTTGCGAGCCCAGGATGCACAAACTTACGGTCAAGTGCTCTCCATCCTGAATGCTGGTTTTGCCGCAAACGGCGTGGTGCCCCGGGCAGAGCGAGAGGGGAACAGTACGAAGTTCACAGTTGTGAATTATCCAGTCTTTAGCCCAAAGGCATTTGCGGGGCTCGAAAAGCTCGATCCGACCCTGGCAGACCGCTCCTTTTATGTCAGCATGACCAAGGCTCCCCAACGGCTTCCACGGTTGAGCCAGCGAGTCTTTGACGACATGGCCAGACGCATTCGGAAGGAACTGGAAACATGGTGCACAGATCATCGCGAACAAATTAAGCAAGCCTATGACACGTTGCCGATCGAGTTACCAGTTCTCCGTCGATACGATGACCGTTATCAAGATATTGCAGAACCATTGATTGTCCTCGCGGCCCTTGCGGATGCTGAATACGGTGGGGCTCAGCAAATCATGCGTCCATTATTGGAAGGGCTTCGTATCTCGGCAAGTGAGCGCAGTCCTGGTGGGCGAGAGCGGATCGCAGCGGCACTGCAAGAGATTCTTCTGCCTGTACTCGGGAATTCTGAATCTATGTTTATACCCTCCAAGCAGATACTCGCACACGTTCAGGCAGGTGGACTCACATGGATTGATTCCACGGTAGATCTTGCCAACACCTTGGGCCCTTTGGGGCTGCAGCCTCGTTCAAACGGGAAATTGCACGGCTACGATGTCACACAGGAATGGCTGCTTAATTTGAGTAAGAGCCGTCAGTAGGAAATGCCGCTCTAGGAGAGGAGTTTTGACGTATTGATGGTTAGAAGAAGGGGGTATAAGGGGCAACATGAAACAGAGCTTGGGCGCACCGTATTGTCTTTGTTCCGGTATCCCCCCTTCAGAACCGTCAATCCGTCAAATCCCCTCATCTGGAGCGGGCTTTGAGGCTGACGGGTTGATATACCACGGTGGCTGACAAAGCCAATGGAAAGGAATACCGGACATGAACAATCTCGCGACAAATACAGCGAGCTTTGACGCTGATCGATGGCTCAGTGAGCCTCAGTTACAAGTTTATCTCAATTTTAGTAAGAGCACAGTTCGCCGCCTCCGGCAAAAAGGATTGCCATGCCTGGGGACTGACAGATTGCGACGATACCACATAACCACTGTGCTCCAGTGGTTATCGAAGCACACTTAGTCTGAGCTTATCCAAGGGAGTCTGGGCGCATCATCTCGGGATCTACAGGACAGGGATGAGTGCCCACTCCCCTCCAAAAATCTACAAAAAGAAAAAAGGGCCGATGCATGATTGGTCAGGTTTGGTTCAAGAGAGGTCAACGGGATGAATAACATGAAAGGGGTATCGGGTATTGAACGACGATTGCTCACGATCCAGGAGACGGCCCAATACACCGGCCTATCTGTGCATACCCTCTACACCATGGTCAGTCAGCGACGGATTCCCTATGTGAAGATGGGCCGCTTGGTCAAGTTTGATCGAACGATGCTGGATCAGTGGATCAAACAACAGACGGTGATGCCGATGCTTGCAAGAGGCGATTGACAGTGATTTAGCTATAAAGCTAAACTCACTCCATGCACACACGGCTGAGGGAGTGGCGAGAACGTCGGGGATTGACCCTGAAAGGACTGGGCGAGCTGTCTGGAGTACATTTTGTCTCCATCGCTCGGCTCGAAGCAGGACAACTCGATCCCCAACTCTCAACCCTTCTCAAGCTGTGTGGGGCGTTGGATATCACTCTCAATCAACTCGTAGGTGTGGCTCCAAAGCCACAGAAAGGCAGGTAGTCCCATGGGACTGACCAAGAGGAAGGACGGTTACTATGTGGAGTTTCGGGTGCTGGATGACGGCAAGACGCTGTCACTTTCATCAATCGGCCAAGGTGGCAGGCTCAAACGGTGGAAAGTTGGTTCGTTGAATAAGACGGTGGCGAAGCAACAGGAGGCCCTCCTCAAAACCGACCTGATGAAGGGTAGCGTTAAGAGCGACCATGAGCGGTTGGTTACGTTTGAAGAGTGGGGGCTAATTTACCTTGAATTGGAGGAAGTCCTGCGTCTCCGGTCCCTCAAGGATCGGGTTAATGTTGTGCGCCTCCAGCTCGTTCCGTTCTTTGGGAAGAAACACCTCACGGCTATCACTCCTGAGGACGTGGAGGCGTATCGGGCTCAACGAAAGAAGTACAACGGGAAGGCACCAAGTCTTCAGACCATTAACAATGATCACATTATCCTCAAGCACTGTCTGAATGTAGCAAGACGGAAACGATTGTTGACCACAAATCCAGCTAGCCTGGTACCGATTCCCAATGCCAATAATGAGCGGGATCGAGTCTTGACGGCGGAGGAATGGCAACGGCTTCATGAGGTAGCTTCTCCACACCTCAAGCCCATCCTGCTCATGGCCTACCATCTCGGCCAGAGGCTTGGCGAGATTCTCAATCTCACCTGGGATCGGGTTGATCTGCATCGGGGGATCATCACCTTGCGGGCAGTGGATACCAAGACCAACAAGCCTCGACAGGTCCCAATGACAGCGCAGGTGAAGGCGACCTTGATTGAACTCTCCAGGGTGCGGGATATAGGGCACAAGCATGTGTTTGTGTATCAGCGCAATCCGATGCGAGAGGTGAAAACGGCATTCAAGACGGCTTGCCGGAGGGCAGGAATAGAAAACCTACGCTTTCATGACCTGAGGCACTGTGCGGCAACAAACCTGCGACGTGCTGGGGTGGATACTACAACAGCCATGCAGATCATTGGCCATAAGTCGCCCTTGATGTGGAAGCGGTATAACAGTGTGGCTGAGAGTGACCTACTAGCGGCTGCGAGTAAGCTGCAGACCTACCATTCTAACACCGTAATAACACCTGCCGATTCTCTCGAAACCGCAGAATCTATAAGTGCTTGAATTTATGGAGCCGGCGACCCGGATTGAACGGGCGACCTGCGGTTTACGAAACCGCTGCTCTACCAACTGAGCTACGCCGGCACCTTGGTGAGTCTGGAAGATGACCTGACAGGAAAGTATTCCGGCATGATAACGACCACCAGCGTGGCTGTCAATTGCAGTCTGTCATGCCGGCACAGCCCATCACGGCCCAACCTGCATGAAGGCGGGCGGAGGCGTTGAGACACCAGCGGAAGATTCCGGTGCATTCGGAATGGGCGCGGGTTTTGGATTATTCCCTCGGGCGATGGGATAGACCCGAGCCATGCCTCCACGACCGACCTGCGGCAAGCAGAGAGGATCCTGGTTGCTTCTCACTTGGTCGCGAGTGACCTGGATGACCTGGCTTTTCGCATAGGTGCAGAGTTCCCCTGCCGTCACGATACTATCCCGATTGAGATCCGCCACCCCCTGTAGTCCCCTCAGGAGATAGTAAGTGAATAACCCGTGTTTACTATGATCGTGCGCTTGGGCTTCCTGTAATTTACGGTTGCCCACCATCCACATCTCAATATCTTTTCTCGCCTCACTGAACCCTGACTCCCAATCTGGTTTGGGAATTACGGCAAGATCGGCACCGGGAGCAGGATCCAACGAAACATCGAAGAAGAGCATCGCCCGGCGAATCGGAAGTCGTTGGATCGCCTCCTGCAGTTGCCGGATGGGATAGACTCCGGTTGGGCCGGCTGGCACCCCATCATAGGCCATCAACGACACGGCCCCACTTACGCCGTCAACCAGAGCACGACCGGAAAAAAATACATAGAGGTCGGTGGCCGCATCCGCTTTTTTTCGTAACCACCTGTCAAACGTCTCCTCTAAATCACCCAGCTGGGCTTGGCGATCGAGCAGCACTCGCATCCGTTCACGCGGCACATTCCCGATCGCGTGAACATATTCCGCCATCACCGCCGCATCGTGGCTGGCATGGCTGACCACCGGTACCTGCTCGTCGCGAAAACGTCCGACACCGATCGTCACGATGACGGCCTTCGGCTCCTTAAATGCCGTGAGTGTGTTTGGCAACTGATCCACATCCGGAACCAGCATACTATCAGGCTGCTTGGGCTTCGCCCCAAACGCAAAGATCTTGGGAGACGACACAAGGTCCAGTTGGCTTGCAGACCGCAAGCTCAGCGAGAGCTCTCCGTGCCCGGTTGATTCGATTGCTGTGACATGGTTGGTGAGCGTCGTTCGTCTGACTTCTCCCGGCTGAAGCGTCCCGACCACCACCTCACCCGGAAAGACACCGGCGAGCTCATCTTTCCCTTCCACCACTACGGCGACATCCTTGGCCTCGACCGTCCCTTCATTCTTGACCTCGACTTCGATTGTCAGGGATTCGTCAGGGTCCAGAAACTGGTCACGGTTTTCATCCCGAATAATCGCTCGAAAATTGACGTGCGCGGGCTGAACGAGTTCGGAAGGAACCGTCTGGACAGGCTGAGTCAGTTCCGGGGCAGCAGGAGGCGGCACTGCGGTAGTTCCAACGATCGGGGGTACTGGTTCAGATCTAAACTGACCGGCGATCGGCTTCCACGTGTCTTTCGTCGCCGCGTAGTCTTGTATCTGGGATGAGAGTGCCATCTGCTTTGCCAACCCGTCAGCCGCCGAGTCGATGGCCTCCTGGAGAATTGCTTCTAACCCACTAAGGACACAAGACTGTTCAGCAACAGCGACTGTCCCACGGCCAACTCCATCCAGTTTCTTACTGAAGAGTACCGTCCCATTACGAGCCAAGAAGACCATTTCCATTCCCACAGTCGCCGTGGCCGGATAGGTGCCATGTCCTTGAGATGGAATGGCAAGGTTGATCCGTCTGACGCCGACTCCGACTTCAATCGCCCCATCCGAGGCGAGGGGCTCCTCAGTTTGATTCGGTGTGGTCACCTGGTTGAACGCGTTGTTCAATTGTTTTGGAATAGACGTGACCAGCAGATCAGCCAGCGCCATCGTCTTCTTTTCACCGCAGGGGGTATCGTACGACACCTCAGCGGCAGTGACACTGGGCGAAAACCAAACGGCTGGGGTGAGAGGAATCCGTTGAGGGATCACGGTCGGTGGCATGCGGGTAAACACAGAGCAGCCGACAACGAGAAGGACGAGGCCTGCTATGCTGCCGCAGCTGGCGAGACCACCCCACAACTTCACACACTGGATCTGAGGACGTTGAAGATTTTTCACAGAGTGGTTATACAGACTTCATCGTGGCGTCACAACCGGTCAAGCGCCGTTGACAGCCAATTTCCGCTAGGCTAAGGTCGCAGAATGCCTGCTCCAGCAGCTTCCTCATCGGCGACTTCTTCTGTCACTCCTTGGTCTGCCCTTGCCAGATTAATCCGGTTACCGAACCAAACCGGCACCTATCTGTTGCTCTTGCCCACCTTGTGGGCATTGGTCCTCGCAGCTCGAGGGATCCCGCCCTTCAAGCTACTTGTGGTTTTTATAGGCGGCGCATTTGTGATGCGCAGCGCCGGTGTCGTCATGAACGATTTGGCCGATCAGGCCTTCGATCGACAAGTGACCCGCACCAAAACCCGCCCACTAGCATCCGGAGAATTGTCCCGCCGTCAAGCCTATATGCTGCTCGGCCTGTTGCTGATGGTTGCGGCTGGCCTGCTGCTTGCCCTACCCCCATTTGTTGCCTGGCTCTCCCCCATTGCCGTGGGTTTGGCTGCTTTGTATCCCTTCATGAAACGATGGATCCATATCCCTCAGGCTATGCTAGGGATCGCATTTGGCTGGGGAGCCATCATGGCCTGGGCTGCGGTTCGGGAACATATAGAACTCTCTGCTTGGCTTCTCTTTAGCGCTACCGCCGTGTGGGCTATCGCCTACGACACGATCTATGCAGTGCAAGACTTAGAGGATGATCGGCGAGTGGGGGTCAAGTCTGCTGCGCTGTACCTTGGCGCGTCACTCCACCGCGGGGTAGGCCTTGCTCTCACGACTATGCTGATCCTCTTCACCGTCACCGGATGGCTTAACCAGCTACAATGGCCTTTCTACGCTACGCTGGTGGGTGTGGGACTCTTTTTCATGAACCAGGTGAGGCGCTTACAACAACCAGTCTCGCCGACCGACGCCTTCGCCATGTTCCGAAGTCATATTTGGGCTGGCGTCGCACTCCTTTTGGGATTGCTGGCAGGTGTATCAGTCTAACAGAGCACCAGCTCTCGGATCATGATAACCAGGTCCAGGTTTCGTCCTCAGTTGGTATGAGCGAGTAGCCAGAGGTCTACATCATGACGACCTGGCCGGTGCCTCAACCGGCTAAGGTTTCTCAACCGGCTTCACAACGGTCGGTTCCTCCCTCGGAGCTCGGAGCGTGGATACATAGATGGTGACGGCCTTCGCATCCGCATCATTGAGACCCAAGGCTGGCATACGCGTATGTGCATCCATGGCTTGCGGATTCTTCAACCAGCGGTAGATCCATGTGGCATTCAGCCGAAACCCAGCCCGATCAAGCGCAGGACCAATTTTCCCGCCTTCGCCTGCCAGATTATGACACCCGTTACACCCATACTTGTTTTCGTAGAGTTGTTTTCCGCGGTCGACTAATTTTGCTGTTTCGGCCGGCTTGACAGTCAAGTCTGGCCTGGGAACACTCACCCCTTTGCCCGGTCTGGTCGAGAAATTATTCAGTGCAATCTGTGCGACATCCATTTCTTTCTTCGCCTGCACCATCGCGGCTTGTTCAGCCGCATAGGCAGACTCATCGACATCCACATCCTTCTTCAGCTGCTCACTCTTTCGCTCAGCTTCGTCACTGGCTTTCTTTTCCGCCGCCTCATAAGCTTGCTTCGATTGTTCGAACTTGGCCTGTGCGGTCTTCAATCCTTCTTCCAGCGAGGTCTTGCGTGCCGCGACATTGAACTCCATCTTCATTCCATGCAACGTGCGGACATGACCGACGATTGCCCACACCTCATCCTCCGACAGCGTATACTTAAACGTGGGCATGGTGGGTACTGCAAAATCATCGTCTCCGATCGGATCGCCGCCTTCTTCAGTCGTGTCCAACATGTCGCGTGAGATTGTCGCGAAGAGTTCCTCATCCTTGAACGTCCCCATCTCAGACTTATTCGACAGATCCTTTGGTTTTGGATCCGGCATCGATGACCAATTAAAGCCTTCGTTCTGCTTACCGCTTTCACCATGACAATCACTGCAGTAGTGGGTATAGAGCTCATGACCTCGCTTCTCTTGCTCGTTGGCGCACCCCCCAGCGAGCAACACCGCACCGCCGATCATTCCTACCGCGAATCCAATGACACCCAGCCGTGCCGCCTTCATGCTGACTGTCCTTTCTTGAGTTTTCGGATCAGGACAAATTGAAATCCCAAAGCCAATGCGGCAGCAATCGCTGCATACATATAGCCGGAATAATCCGGCGGGGCATCGGCTCGGAAATACCACCAGGATGAGACAGCCTTTTGTGATCCCTTCTCGACCAGGTCTCCGGCGCCATCCTTTCGACCATCCCAGACCGCAAAGGCGATACTGATGAATTGGCCCGGTGTAATTTGGACATCCTCTTCCGCATGGCCAGTCGACAAATCGCGTGAAAACACGACCTTCCAAGTCCCGTTCGAGTAGACGCCCTTCGCTTTCACATCCTGATGCTCTTGCGCCTTCAATGTACCGAAGCCCTTCGCATTCATATCAACGGCCTTGGCCGTCTTGTTCTTCCAGAACCAGATATTGACCGGGCCACCCTCAACCTGCAGCATCGGCTGACCATGGGCAAAGTGCGCTTTCTTATCACCCACCATGAACTCAAGCGCGGCTGCATCGTCCGGATCCTGAGTCGGGTCGGCATATTCAACAAGCACAGCCACTTGTTTCCCATCGTGTAGGGCACGCACGATGACATCCTTCACCGTCACTTCCTGGATACGATTCTGCCAATGTACTTGTGGGGACATGGGGAACGTGGCAGGCGGCGCACTGCTCCAGGCTGCCGCGCTTGGATCGTCCACGGGAACTCCCCCTGTCATCAGCGTGGCTCGAACTGAGACGCTCTCTTGGGCAGAGCCAATCGTGACTCCCCCAATCATGATAGCCGTGAGCACACCGATTCCAACACGCAGAACCTGTCCTCTAATATGATTCGCCGGTTTCATGCTGCCCTCATTCTCCCTAGACACCTATATCCATCCACACTCTATGGTTCCCCTATTCCCATGTTCGTGGGGACTGGTGGGCTCCGTCGTACTCTCCCATGATAATCTTCCAAATCCATTCATCAGGTAACTCGACTTCCCAGCGAGGCATTGCAGACTTCCATGGTGCTCCTTCGATTGGAAGGCCGACACCGCCTTTTTTAATTCGCCAGAAAAGATAACTTTCTTGCAACATGGCAATCGTCGTAGGGTCGGCAAAATTGGCCGGTGCTGGAATATACCCACGAGCAGCGGGTCCCTTTCCATCAAAATTTCCGCCATGACAAGGTGAGCAATAGGCAGCATAAAAGCCCTTGCCCTGCATAATATTTTCGGGAGTCTTGGGAACGGGGTTTGAGAGGCCCGTGTATTCCCCTGGCGGTGCCGGATGAATCGTCCGGCTTTCCGTCGGGGGAAGATCGCTTACCGCCGTACTCCCGTATGTCTGCCACCCCACCAACAACGGAAAGAGGATGAAGACACCATAGCGCAGCGCTTGAAGACCACCGATGTTCTCGCCGGTCAGAAACCGTTGGATCGGTCCCCAGAAGGCATCCTTCGACTCGCCACTGAGCGTTTCAAAAATCACGATCCCGGACGCCGTCAGGAGAAGATACAGAAAAATCAAGCTGGAGGGCAGTGGGGCGGATCCTGGTATATTCGGCAATACAAATTTCAGAAACGCGTACATGCCCACCATGAGAATGATCGGCTTCCCTAGCGCCCCCATACATTCCTCCCTACCACAATGGTGAAAAATCCTACCAGCGTCGTTCTTACGTCGCTCAGAGATCCACCGTACGGCCCCCAAGTATGCTTTGCCTCATCGCTCGCTGTGGCTTTGCTGGACAGCCTTTTTAACCATCCTGCTACCCCACACAATTTGCTTTGGGACATTGTACGTTCCATGGATCCAAGCAGATCAAACCAGCTTTCGACAACCGTACTAGCGCACCTGGGCCATGGCTACAGAAGCAGCACCAGCTGACTTCACGGGAGCAGGCGGCGTTTTACCAGGAATTTCAAGTTCTGAGACGCTGACGGAGATCGGCTCACCGCTCATTTGTTGCAAAAACGCGATAATCGCTAAAATTTCATTCTTCGAGAGCCCGATTGGATCCTTATTGATCGCAGGCATCGTGGCAGGATATTCCTTCGGCACACCACCATGCCGATAATCCTGGTACACGAATGCTTGCGGATCCGTCAGACTTTCATAGAGAAAATCCTTGCTAAGCTTGGCACCAATGCCCTTCAAATCCGGGCATCGAGCGGATTCGCTGGGTCCGATTGAATGGCACAGAGCGCATTGACCTTTACTGAAAAAGACCGTCTGTCCGATTGCGGCAATATCGGTCGGCGTTTTGATGCTGCTGATATCGATTTTCTCTTCGGCCGGTGGCAGGGAGGCTAGCTGGGGTACTGCCAGGGACATCAATGAAAATAGTCCCAATACAATGAAGACAAAGCCCGTGACCCGAATAAAGACGGCCTTGATGAAGAGAAGGATGAGTATTCCAACCCCTACAATCGACAGTGCGATCAGCTGTAATTGTGCAACTTCGCTCATATGCCCTCTAATTTGTAGTGCTGAATCACCGGTGTTGAGCTCTTCTTCCTTCACTCAACACGTACAATCCAAAACGCACAACTCTCTTCAGTCTATTGCCGCTCTTCTGGTGCGCCCCCGGCCATGGCGGGAATGCCATGTGGAAGCTCTCCTTTTCCGGTTCCGGCTGCCGCTTTGTATTTATCACCCATGGTCGCGACCCAGAAGATAAACGCGACGAGGATGCAAAAGAAAAACGTACAGAACGCCATAATCAATGAGGCGCTGCCCAGTGCCGGCGAATACGCATAGGGCGACGTATCACGCATGACGCCATACACATGCCAATGGACTCTGGAAGACGACCGGGCATAGCCCATCAACGTCATCAGCAAAATCACCATAACGGCGTTGAGCACCAGCGCATACCCGGCGCGAGGGGGCATGCTGCCCCATACCATTTCCGTCGTCGTCTTGGCACTCTTGAGCAAGAGCGCCGTCAACGGCGTAATCGTCAGAATAACAAACCCGACGATCGCCACTTGGGACGTTGAGAAATAGTTGATACGGACGATCGCCGGTACAAAATAGCCCCATACGCCGAGGACGATGACGGCCAGGCTGGCTAACACCAGGACGGCACCCATCACCGCCTTTCCCAGCTTTGCCCATCCTGCTGTATCTTGTTTTCCTGCCCGCCAATACATGACGAAACTCATGAACGTAATGAGAATCATGAGGTTGGACACCGTCATCTTAGCCGACATGACGCCCAGCACTCCGAGTAGAGGGTGGTGTGCACCGCCCATTTTTTGTGCTTCTTCGATGCTGGCGACGAGTGAATGTGGTGTCATCCAAACGGCAAGACAAAGCAGTAAACTGATGAGCATCATCAACATGGCTCGTCGATACTTCGCCTCCGAGCCGGGAATACGGTAGGTGATTCCCAGCCAAAAGTAATAGTTGGACCCAAGGAACAGGACGCCGATCAGCATGGCCTGGATGATAAAGAGCCAGGACAAAAATCCACCCATCAGGGTAATGCCCATCTGCTGGTTGTATTGATAGATTTCTCGCATGAGCCAGTAGCCGGCGAATGGCAGAGCCAGGAGCCCGAACACTCCGATAAAGTTACCGACGTAGCCCATCCAGTCGTAATGCTCTCGATCTTCGGTGCTCTTCACCGACAAGTAGCGGACCCCGGCATAGGCACCGCAGATATACCCACCTAGCACCACATTGGCGATCAAACGATGAATATTGATCGGCCACCAGGTTGGATTCCATGTCGCGGCCCAGGCACGCTCGAACGCCGTCCCGTCAGCGATCACGACCGGGCTTGACTGGAATGTCGCCCACGCATTCGGCACAATCATGATGAATAGGGCGAAGAAATTCAGCAAGAACCCGAGGAACACGTGGAGGGTTTTCTTCCGGCCATATTGCATGGCATCCCAGCCGTACCAATACAAATAGAGCGTCGCGGTTTCAAAGAGAAAGAGCAGACAGTACAGGAGGAAAGACGGGAAAAAGACGTCCGTCAGGTAATTCATGAGCTTCGGATAGAAGGCGACCAAGAGGAATAGAAGAATCCCGCCGAACAATGCAGTGGTGGCATAGGCCGAAGTCAGAAGCTTGGTAAACTCCTTGGCCAGTTTGTCGTACCGCTTTTCGCCTCCCCTCCATGCAATGACTTCACACAGCCAGGCAAAAATTGGCACACCCAGCACGAAACCCGCGAGCAGGAGGTGAAGCTGAGCGACAATCCATACAAGATTCCTACTACCGATGTAGGGAATGTCCCTGTACTCAGTCGGCCCGGCAGTAGCTCCCTCGGCCGCAAACCCCATTGAAGGGAGGAGAAACCAACCGGCCGTGAACAAGAGACCGAGAAGCCATCGCTCTTGACCACGCATGGCCCGGAGACCCCGTTGAACTGTTTCGACCTCCTGTATGGCACTCACCACATCACCTCGCAAGTTACGGTTTCGAATTGTCGGAGGAGACTGCCCCTGCCGGCTTCCCCTTACCCTTCTCTTTTTGCCCTTTGGTTTCCGATTTCTGTTTTTCCATCGCCTCAACTTGTGCAGCCACTGCCGCAAGCCGTTGAGTGTTCTTATTCAAGGCATCGACTGGTTTATACACCGGCTCTGCCTGAACTTCCGGTTTCGCACAACACTCATGAGGATGAGGAGTTGTCACAGGAAGAATGGTCCAGAAGACAAGCGAGAACACGACTCCGGCTCCGGCCAGCGAGACCAACAGCAGCCCTTGGTCGTTCGGCACACGCATCAAATCCCACCGGGTAACGAGTCCCTGATAGTTTTCAGGTGCCTGACGACAATCCTCCGCAATACGCCGAATGGCTTGACCTAGGACGGACACTCCGATCACCGACAGGATGAAGAGAACAGCCGAAGAAATCGACCCCCATACCGTCAGTTCAAGACCGATACGTTCTGCAACCGGCAATCCCGTGTCGTAGATATGCCGCAGGGCTTCCATATCCGCGAGTGAATGCGAAGCGCTAATGGCCGTCTCTGTTACTTTACTGACGATTCCCCACAGAATCGGCATGATCAATGTGCCGATAAGGGCGGTCCTCCACCAGATGGCAAATCCAAGCCCGTCGTGAGGAGGCTCTTTCTTCAGGCGCTCCAGAAAGAAGGTTCGACCGACGAGACCGAGCGCCCAGATATCGATAGGAATAGAGGCTCCGAAGATGAGTGGAAGGCCGATCCCCTCACCAAAATGAGTGTCATAGATCGCCATGATCGCCGGGGCTGCAAACACAGTAACGGGACTGGCGAGCAACATGAGGAATGCAAGCCCGAATCTTCCCTCGAAATGGACGAGCCCCAGGGTCATGGCCATCACAGCAAACACGGCTTTGATAGGAATACCGGTCCAGCAGGCCGACCAGAGGATGCCGAATCCGATCTTTGTAGGGGACATTGACTCGCGTTCTTCAGCCATATGCTCAGTTCGTATGAATTGTCGTTAGTCTAGGAACTCTCGATTAATCACGGCCGCCACTGTAAATAGTGCAATCACAACCATAATCACAATCCAGACAATCAGCGCAATCGGTCGCTTGAAAATATTCCGCTCAGGATCCTTATCGAAAAATGGAAGCGCGACCATCAGCCCCATAAATAGAACCGGCAGTGCGACCGCTCCCATAAACTGGCCAAACTGCCCAGCGAAGAGCTTCAGTCGCAATAACTGGAAGTAGAATAAAAAGTACCATTCCGGCTCTGGATGGTACTCCCCTGGATCAGGAGTCGCCTTGTCAAGCAGCACAACGGGTTCCCAAAGAGCCAAGGCACAAAGGCCGACGAAGACGAACGCCATCCCGACGATGTCTTTCCAAATTTGGCGGGGGAAGAAATAATCGGTTTTTGCCTGGATTTCTTCCTTTGTCCCCTTAAAGGGACCGGCCGGAGCGGCCACACGAAATAAGAAGATGTGGAGCCCTGCCAACGCCATCAACGCCGCAGGGAGAATCATGACATGGAGTACAAAGAAGCGACTCAAGGTCATCTGTCCAGGACTTGCACCGCCCTTTAGAAACCTTGCGATAAAATCGCCGACGATGGGTGTCTTATCCAAGATTTCAACACCCACAAGCGTCGCCCAGAATGCGCGTTGATCCCAGGGCAGGAGATATCCGGTAAAACCGAAGGTAATCACAATCCCAAAGAGAGCGAGCCCGACTAACCAGAGAAGCTCTCGAGGCTTTTTGTACGCCCCCCAGAGAAAGACCTGTGACATATGCGCAAACACACAGACGACCATGGCGCTGGAGCCCCAAAAATGGTAGCTGAGCAAAAACCAGCCGTAGTCGACGTCGTGGATAATATACTGTGTGCTATCGTACGCGTGGTCCGCAGTCGGCACATAGTAGAACATGAGCATGGTGCCTGTGACCGCTTGCATGGCAAAGATGAACAACAAGATCGAACCGAACACGTAGGCCCAACGCGAGCCTCCCGGAATCGGCTCATTGAGCATCTTCGCCTGCATTTCCTTGAGCCCAAGCCGTTCATCGAGAAAGGCGAGAACCTTTTCACTGGTGCTGGGCTGATGATCAGGGATCACGGCAGGCGATGAGTGTTTCATATCCATGATGCTACGCGCTCACACAATCCGAATTTGTGACTTCGTGCCGGCCTTAAATTCCATATCGATGATCTCAACCTCGCCGGAAGGCGAGACCTTCACCGGCAAGGCATCCAATCCACGGGGCGCCGGTCCATCAAGAACTTTCCCCCCCGCATCATAGATACTCAAATGACAAGGGCAGAGAAAGACCTGGCCTAAAGCCTTATGCTGGCGCCATTTGAAGCCACAGCCTAGATGGGGGCACTTACCGGAAAATGCGATATAGGGAACATCTTTTTTATTGGTCCAGATGGCCTTCCCCTTGGCATCGTGGAATTCGACATCTTTACCCTGATACACCCTCTCCAGCAGGTCGGGGGTCGCCCGGAGTACCCAGACGTTCTTCTCGACTTCGTACTCGGGCATGTACGCCTCTTTGACCTGCTTCTTATATTTAAATTGCGTCCCGACATCCTCTTGCTTAATTTTGCTGACGTTACCGACCTTGAGCCAGGCGTTGTCAAAATCTGCATACATAGGCTTCATCAAAAAGCGAAGGATAGGGTAGGCAAGAGGGAGTCCGATCAGAAACCCAATGACATGGGTAAAGTTCATGAAAAATGTTCGACGCTTGACGTTCTTCTCCAGATCAGGAAGAGGGACCAACACCTCGCCGGGAGTGACATGGATATTGTCTTCCAGATGGGATATCTCCACTTCGTGCGTCGTGACATAATCTTCGCGTTTGAAGGGAGGCAACGCCAAGATATCCGCAGAAGGAGCCCGTAGCTGTACTGCGTCCTCCGTGACGTCCAGGACCTGGGTCATCATGATCTGCCGCTCTCCACTGCCGTTCATGGAGACGACGATATGACTGATTTCATGGGACAGCGGATCGAGCACTACCCTGGTGATTTCCCCGATATCGTGATCCGTACACCGGACCTTGGATTTCAATTTTGGTTGCAGCATTACTTTTTCTTGATTGGCTTGGGAGTATTGATTGCGGTGTTCTTGAAGGAACCTAACCAGGTGGCCAGCGCCAGCATTTCTTTCGGATCCATGAGATCTTTAAATTTATCGGGCATAATGCCCTTTTGCCATTCCTTGTCATACCCTTCAGCCATAAAGCTCTTCGGGTCAGCAATTTTTTGCTGAATCTCCTCGACTGTCAACAGGGTTCCGATGTTATCCAACTCAGGCCCACGCTTCTTGCCTCCCTCTCCCCTCAATTTGTGACAGTTGTAACATTCCTGCAACTGCCACTGCTCCTCACCGATTTTCATGATGTCACCGGAAGCGCCACCCCCTGCCGGAGCAGGCTTTTCTCCAGCGGGAGCAACTTGAACCGCTGCCACTGCCTGTCCACCTCCGATACCCTTGAGGCGATCTTCCAATGCTTTCACCTGCGCATCGAGAGCCTTGGCACGAGCGATCAGCTCTTCCGTCTTCCCCTGGGCCGACTGCTTTCGCTCCTTATCGAGAAGTTTGCCGATCTTAGCCTTTTCATCCTCAGGATCGAACTGCGGCAAGAATGATGCACCGGCCACGCACACCGAGATAAGAAAGACCCAGAACACGGTCACGGTGAGGAAGGACATCCCTCCGCTCATCACGTTCATGGTCTTTGCGTCAAGGAGCGCAAAGATACCGGCTCCGATCACCGAGATAACGAAGAATAAGACCTGAAAGCTCACCGGCACTTCTTGCGAATTTGCAATGGCAACCAATCCGCCGCCGACTACTAATCCAACTGCTAGCTTTTTGAATAAGTTCCACATGTGATTTCTCGCTGCCTCAGTAGACACTCCATAAAGTGATTACTTGACCGGAACAGGGACTGGATTCCCCTCCGGCTCTTTGGCCGGCACCACGGACGGTCGAATGGCAATCAGAGCTGCAACTGTCACAACAGCGATAAAAAATACCGTGATCGCAGTAATCCATCCAGCTGAATATGAAAGCGTGGGGGTAAACGATTCCGCGCTGAGATCCGATACCAGACTGTAGGTATGGAAGTACTTCTTCAAGAGCGAGCGCACGGCGCCCATCAATCCCATAATCCATGTGGAGGTGAACGCCAGGAAGATCAAGACGAATTGAGCGGCGAAGTCAATCTTCCCCCAAAGGATGGTCCCTTGCTTAATGGCACGATTGTACAAGACAAAATTAACAATCGTCACAAATACCAACGTCAAGATGGCTGAGAGCTTTGCCGGCATCGACGACAAATAATCCCACCCTTCCGGCAATTTCATCTCATCGGGCATATCCGTCCCCGTAGCGACAAAACCGGCAGGAGTGAGCCAGACCGCGTCGCTGATGAGCATGACGATAAACCCGATCTTGATGACTGTCCTCGCGGAAACCGTTACCGGAATAAAACGCCCAAGGAGGAACGGGGAGAGCGTCAGAGGCAGGAGGAACGCCAGCGACATTGGGTCCGGAATCCACCAGCTGTTCATCACCCACATCGTCACAGGGAGCAAGGCGATCAAGACAATGGGCGTCAAGATGCTCATCCGAACATTATCGGCACCCTCAATACGCTTGACACTCAGCCAGCTATAGTAATTGATTCCCAGAAAGAGCAGCCCGATCATGATCCCCTGCATCTCAAAGAACATGGACAGCTGATCGGCCATCATGTACGGGCAAAACGAGAAATCGTAATCACACATCTCATAGGCCAACAAAAGCCCTGTGAATGGCTGCAATAGCGATCCACCGACCGCGATCCAAATCGCGACAAATCCCATCCAATCATAATACGCCCGCTCCTCCTTCGTCTTGGCCGCCATGTACATATACGCGGCGATCATGCCGGCAATGAAGCCACCAAATGCTACATTGCCGTCGATTCGATGGAGACTGAGCGGAAACCAACTTTGATTGGCAATCTTATCCCACAAGGTCGCCGCAGCGATGAAGTCTTGCGGCGAGACACCTTCGGCCTTCGGTGGAGTGTTCATGAACGATGTGGGTCCGTTGATCACGAACAGAATCAGCAAGCATACCAGGTTGAGCAGAACACCCAGTGCAATATGGCGCCCCTTCTTCTCGCCTTTCCAAATGTCCCATGTATAGAGATAGGCATACATGAGGATCGTCTCCGCGATGAACAAGGCCGGGTACAGAATCGCAAAGACCACATAGAATTGATTGATAAAGGATGTCGTGAACTGCGGATAGGCGGCAAGGAGAACAAAGATAAACAATCCCCCTGTCACCGCCGTCATGCTAAAAAGAATCACCGTCACCTTGGTCACTTCTTTTGCAAGACGATCGTATCGAGGATCTTGTTTCCGATAGCCCAACCATTCAGAGATCACCACGAAGATCGGAGCCCCGAGAATGAAGGCTGCAAACAAGATGTGCAACTGCGCAACGATCCACACGGCGGTTCTGTTTCCAGTGTACGGGAAGTCCACAGAAGACGCTCCAGCCTCCTGGGCGAATACGTCTGAAACACCTAGACCGCACAACAACGCCAACAGAGTGAGAGCCAGGAGACTGCTCGAATGTGTTTTCACGGTGCCTCGATGCCCCCTATCCTTGTATATAGAAGAACCCAACACTGAGGAGCCTATGACTCACGATCGCCCCTGCCATTTGCAAACTATCATAATTTCTACAACGCCGGATACCCACAGGATCAGCAGCTACCATTGAACGCACTGGATCGCCCAGAAACCACGAATGCCGACCCACATAGTTCAAAAAGTTCACCCAAAAACCGACGGGAGTATCTCACATTCGTCGGTGATGAAGGAATAAGTGCCCCTGAATATTTTTCAAAAACCACTAAGACTTCTCACCTCGCTTGAGCGGCAACGAGAAAAACCATCACTCTATCGCGCTGCAACACACGGAAGCCTGTGATAAGCACAAGATCTTTCAGCGGCCGAGCGTCACTTGACGTCCGCATCAATCCATTGACTCTTTTCGACACTCCACACTTTTCCAGAAAGTCCAAAACTTCGTTCAAACAACACAAGCTTCCATCGATCATCATCCGAAAGCTTACTTTTCCAGCCCTTCATTTTGGTATTCGGCACACCCTCGGAAATCCGCCAAAACCACACGGCATCCGAATAGAGCTTCATTCGCTCGGGATTTCTAAAATCTGTGGCCCCCGCTTTGACCGGTTTCCCATCTTTTCCATGACAGCTTGCACAATTGACATCCGGATTTGCTTCGCCCACGAAAAGCTTGCGCCCTTCTTCGAGCTTCTGCGCGTCCCCCCACCAACTCGCAGGCATGTGTTTCTCCGCGTATTCAGCGGGAGGCGGCGGTGGAGGCACTATCGGCCCTTCCCCCTGGTCACCACCACTACACGCACCCAGCAAGCCCAAGCTCAGAATGATCGAAGTATAGAAAACCGGACACCGCATACAGATGACTATTAACCCCCTAGAGGTCGATCGAGGAATCCAACTCCAATCGACCCTGGACCGCCGTCAGCGATGATCTCGCTTCTTACCTTGCGACTTGCCCTTCGCCTTTCCTCTACCGGAACTAAGCAGCCGCATTCCAATGGCTCCACCAGCCGCCACAAGAGCCGCCCCACCTCCCCACCAAACCCAAGACGGCGAGCTCCCTCCGCTGCATGCAACCCCAAAATCAACCCGGACCTTCCGATCACTTTCAAGATCTTTGGGGTCGAATTCAATTTTCAGATTTTTCTGCTCTCCCCTCGCCTCAATGAGCAGGGGATCACCGAGATTGTCATTATGAAGATGGAACATGGCCTTATAGTAACCATCTCCATTTGTCTTCACGACCTGCCCATAAGAGACTCTGATATCCTTAACGAGCACGTCAACATTTGAGGCACCGACTCCGCCCTCCCCACAGACATACCCTTCAACCATGAAGCGGTGATCGGCCTCGTGCGTCGCCGAAGTTATGGAAGGAAAACCGGCACTCAGTACCATACAACCTGCAACGACAATCAGCCGTCCCGGCGCGCTTTTGCCAAGCTTCACACTCAATTACGAACTCGTCGCTCCTTGAAAAAAGCATGGACCACTGGAGCCCGAGCGGGCTGCATCGGGGCACGGGTTTCTAGCACAGCAACTGGTCTTTGTCAATGAAAAGACAGGCCTTCCGAGATGGACAAGGACGGCCAGGGCCGTCGGTTGTTAGGATCTAGAATACATGTATAGAAGATGACGTGGGCGAGGATATGAAAACCGATCGGTCTTGTTCGCCTCTCCGTCGGCACCCAACAGGTGAGGCTTCGACGCTTCACGGGGCAAAAGAGCGATCCCTGGCTGCTCTGCCATCCCCCTCGACTCAGGTAGGTTCTACTTTATTCAGTACTCCCCAGGGACGGGGATGATGCGAAGAAAATGCGATGACGAAATCTATTTTGTCCGGATAACCAGGAAAGCTGAGCCTCATCGATCAGGAGTTCCGTCGGTCACGCGCGGCTTCGCTTTTCAGGGTTCGCTAGAGGTAGCCCCGTGTGCGTGCATCCTCTTCGACGCGAGCCGCTTCTGCGCGGCGCTCGGATTCTTTTTTCGACGCCCAGGCCTCCCACGACTTACCGTTTGCCGTATCTTCGCCGGTAAAGGCGATCGAGATGATCGATGCGTAGGGGATAGTGCGAGGGGAGGGATTGTCCTCGGGAAAAAAATCGACGGAGGGATACTCTCCGCTGGCGTGGCGGTTAAAGAGAAACCCGACGATGCGCTCACCCGATGCCAGCTCAAGTGTTACATCGCCACGGTAATCGAAGGCCATCTCAATGGCCTCCGCCTTTTCTTGTTCCGTGGCCGGCGTAAACATACGGCCTTCCAAGGAACCGGATGGACTGGATGAATGGCTCTTGGTATCAGTCATGACAAAGCCCCGTCAAGCGTGCGTAAAGACTCGTGACATGGTTCGAGGAATGACGTGTGACGCAATTATCGCGAGGTGGGCATTAAGGTCAACTTCGCCGTGCGCGCAAAGCCTGACACGGTGCCGAACGTATCACTTACCGCCGAAGCCTCATATCCACAATGGACCATGCATTCGGCGCATTTCTCGTTGGCGCTTGTGCCGTAGTCCTGCCAGGCCGTCGTCTCCATCAACTCGCGGAAACTCTTCGCATACCCTTCCTGCAAGAGGTAACAGGGCTTCTGCCAGCCGAACACATTGTACGTGGGATTCCCCCAGGGCGTGCACTGATACTCTTTCTTACCCATCAGAAAATCCAGGAAGAGTGGCGACTGATTGAACTTCCACGACCCCTTCGGCTGACCGAGAATCTTCGAGAACAGCTCCTTTGTCTTGGCCTTCTTCAGGAAATGTTGTTGATCCGGCGCTTTGTGATAACTATAGCCCGGAGAAATCATCATACCTTCCACACCGAGCGACATCATCTCATCAAAGAACTGGCGCACCCGATCCGGGTTGGCATCGTCGAACAGCGTGGTGTTCGTCGTCACGCGATGGCCCAGCCTCAGCGCTTCCTTGATCGCCTTGACTGCCACATCGTAGACCCCGTCTCGGCAGACTGCGAGATCGTGCTCCTTCTTCAATCCATCCATATGTACACTGAACGTCAGATACTTCGACGGGGTGAACTCTTTGAGTTTGCGTTCCATCAAGATCGCATTCGTGCAGACATAGAGATAGCGCTTCTGCGCGACCAAGCCCTCAACGATCCGTCCGATTTCTGGATGGATCATTGGCTCCCCTCCTGGGATCGCGACGATCGGCGCACCACATTCCTCAGCTGCGGCCCAGCACTGTTCCGGGGTCAATCGTTTATCGAGCACATGGTCGGGATATTGGATTTTCCCACAGCCGGCACAAGCCAGATTGCAGCGAAACAGCGGTTCCAGCATCAACACCAAGGGATATCGCTTGATCCCCTTCAGCTTATTCGAAAGGACATAACTCGCCACGGTATACATCTGGGAAATCGGAACAGCCATTCCGCTCTCCTTCACCTAACTGATTGTACTTTTAAGAGCCCTATCTATATCTGAACAGCTACATCGTATAGCTGTACTTGGAGGCACAAGAATGTTTGGGATTGTAACATCTCATCTATAGGTCGTCAATTTTCTTATCGACCATAACTACGCGGGAAGTCACCCGATGATTACTTCCCGACTCATTTCCGCCGGCCAGACCTCAGCACGTATTTGCTCGTTGAAGCCTCCTCTCTTGTCAGGGCTTTCCCAGACACTATGGACGAGAACGATGTCCTAGATGAACGCAATGTCGGCAATAGGATTTTTCCCCTGCCTCGGATAGGCATCACAGGAAGGAGTATGAGTAAGAGAATCTATCTTGCGGGTACAAACGCTCAACCTGATTCACTAGCAAAACCGAAGAGCGTCACAGTTTTTTGTTTGGGCAAGCAGCAACGACCAACAAGAAAGCACCCACAGTCAACGGATCAAAGAGAAGAGAAATAGGTGGTAACCCAAAGAACTCTTGAAGAGTGTATTCCATGACTACATGAATGAAGAATGCGGTTCGATGAGCTGGACGACGGAAGCGAGAGATTGGAGGCGCCGAGCGGGTTCGAACCGCTGCATCGCAGTTTTGCAGACTGCTCCCTTACCACTTGGGTACGGCGCCTCGGGGAGCGGCATTATAATCGCTTCATTTTCCAGAACTCAAGACAAGAACCACACACGCACATTAAATCCCATTTGCAACTCGAGGAGAGGCAGGAAGTACAGATTCTGACTGAAGCTTAGAAGAACTCGCTCGATCCTTTGTACTGAGAAGCAAACCATACAAGATAAGCATGGCAATACCGAGGTGATGATAACTTTTCAAGGCTTCCCATCTGACTCTCCCCACGACTTCATAATTCATTACCATCGTCAGGACTACATACACCACCAGCATCGTGTATCCTGTACGGCTCAACACTCCGCTCATCTTTGTTGCGGCAGCGACGACGATACAGGCCGCCGGTATCATCCAGACGAGATGCTGGTCCCATGTAATGGGCGAAAGAAACAGTGCCAAGAGAAGGACTCCCGCGCACTCTCGCCCCCATTCCGAATCTCCGGGCCCCTGAAATGTTCGCCGACTAGACCAGGCAAATAATCCAACGATACCGATGACAGCCACCCCGACAATGGCGTTCGCCAGCGGTCCGGGAAGATCCAACACCGGCTTGTAACTCTCATCGACTAGCCGCAATCGATGAGTCGGGGGATACGTCACAAGGTATCGCAGCATGGTATGGCGGAGCGAAAGATTGGCCTTCTGCAGCTCATTTTCCTGTCGCCCCTCCACCTGTCGATCGAGTACCGATAACACCGCATTCCGCGTCCATTCCATGTGATGGTCCCACCAACTGGTCGGCCCCATAGAGAGAATGGGCAGCAGAATCCAAAGAACGGTCGCGAGGACCGTACAGGAGGCAAGCCGCCACTGCCGCTTCCAGAGAAAGAACAGCACGAAGAGCGCAGGCGTAATCTTCAGGACGATGCTGAACCCCAACAAGACAGCCCCCAGCCATTCTCTCCCGACCCATATTGCATAGATTCCCCCGGCGATAATCCCTAGCAGCATGAGATGTGGCCCGCCGTCATCAAGATCGTTCAAGATGAATTGGAGCGTTAATGCTCCTGCGCCGACTCCTATCAGCAATCGACTCCACGGTGGCATGACGGATGAACCACAAACCATCCGATGAAAGAAGATCACCGTCATCACTAAGCATCCGATAGCCACGGCATACCGCAGGGCCAGACTTGGATTTCTCTCCAGCATGAGCAGTGGAGCAAAATAAA
>JAHBWO010000043.1 GCA_019636945.1 Nitrospira sp.
GATTGCCGAATCAGCCAGCATCGATGGTCATCGAAACCGCGACCGTGCGATGGGGGAAGGAACAGATTTATGGAGTAGAGTTTGAGGGGTTGTCCCCTCATGACAATCAACACCTTCAGGCCTTCATGACCCATCAGTCGAAGCCTGGGGTCAGACTCACCGCCTGATTCTCCAACATTCAAATTTGATCAGTGAGCCCGGTGACGGCTGCCAGGCGGTTACCGCCCGGGGCCATCTG
The DNA here is from genome assembly GCA_019636945.1 of Nitrospira sp. Taxonomy (GTDB): domain Bacteria; phylum Nitrospirota; class Nitrospiria; order Nitrospirales; family Nitrospiraceae; genus Nitrospira_D. The sequence continues at coordinate 239 of JAHBWO010000043.1, forward strand.
CCAGCGAGACAAACTGCTTGCGAAAGCCCACGACTTTCACCAGATAATCTCTTGTCTCTTGATACGGAAGATTGGTACGCAATCGGTCGTAGACGGCCGGCGGTTCGAGGCCGTTGATTTGATTGACGGCGGATGTGGAGTTGGCCGCGAACGCCTTGAAGACATTTCCCGTTCCGGTGTTGTATGCGGAGATCACACAATATTCCCGTGAGACCTCGTTATCAACCTGCTCAAGCAGGTTGTAGGACAGAACGTTCAGATAGGCGCTGCCGAGCTCGATGTTGTTCTCCGGGTCGAACAGATACTCGCGTGATGGAATCGTATCTTTCCCCTTGGCTTTTCGGTACGCATCTCGGCCTCCGCTCGTTGGAACCAGCTGCATCAGACCAAAGGCAGGGGCGGAACTCACGGCAAACGGGTTGAAGTTACTCTCCGTCCGAATGACGGCAAAAATGAGGCTGGGGCTAATTTTGAACTGCTCGGCAAATCTGGTGACTGTTGCCCGATATTTGTCCGCTTGTTTGTTCGAGAAGTTTGCCACCATCTTGAGTTCGGCGATCAGGGCTTGTTTGGCAACGCCGTTCTGGTCCACAGGCCTTGCCTTGGCGCTCTCGAGACTGAATGCCGCAAACGCTTCCGCCTGAGCTGGGGTGCGGATCGGCTGTCCCTCCTGATCCAGTACCAATCCGAGTAAATAAGGAGAACGGTCACTGGTCAGGGTCACCGGCTTGTCGGAAAACAGATCGACGGAGCGCGGGTCGTCCGGTGTGAGCAAGGTCGTAACGATCGCGTTCTTCAAACTCTCCTTCGGGGCCTTATCGTCAAGGGTTTCTACCAGGATTGTCCCATTGTCGAAGTCCACGATGGTCCGGCTCATATAGTTCTGGGTATATTTGACGTACTTTTTCTGTTCCGGAACTTTGACTTCCTTCTCGCCCCATGTTTTCCGAACATTGCCTGTGAGTGCGGTCATCAGCGTGTTGAAGTCCCGTTGAATCGTTCGGAGATCTCTGAGCACCGCCTCGGGGTCGCGCTGGTAGGCATCAACGCGCTCTTTGAGGATCTGTTTAGGGTCTTTACCTGTCGCAATATCGAGAACGGTCCGGCCGGAACGACTGCCCAGCACGCGTTCCGTGTTGGTCAGCACTCGGTCTGCGGATTCGCATCCGCCGAGCAACAGGAGTGAGGCAAGCAGGAATATCGATGCTCGCATGGTAGGGGTCCCTCCATAAGAATGGCCCATTCTATCTGGTTATGAACAGGAACTGAAGGGCTAGAGTTTGAAAGGCGCGGGTGTCGGTCGAATCAACATTCACTTGATGGCGACGGCTTTCACTTCCTTGTACGTGGTGTGGCCTTGCAAGACTTTTTGGATCCCGTCTTGGACGAGAGTGGTCATTCCATCTTCGATCGCGGCCTTCAACATGTCCTCGGTACGGGACTTTTGTTGGACCATGCGTTTCATTCGGTCTGTACCGAGGAGCAGTTCGTGGAGAGCCACTCGTCCTTTGAAGCCGGATCGATTACACGTTTCACAGCCCTTTCCTCGAGTCAGTCTAAATGTATTGTCTTGTTTGATGCCGAGCTGATCCCAATAGTCCTGCCCGTAGCCCTGGCGGAGTTCTTCGTACTCTTCTTTCGTCCCGACATACTGTTCTTTGCAGTCCTTACAGATCCGACGAGCCAACCGCTGTGCCAACACGCCCAACATTGCGTCGGCGAAACTGAAAGGGTCACAACCCATATCGAGCAAGCGGGTGACGGTTTCTACCGCACTGTTGGTATGCAGGGTGCTCAAGACGAGATGGCCGGTGAGGGATGCTTCGATACCGGTGTCGGCGGTCTCTTTATCCCGCATTTCTCCTACCATAATGACGTCGGGGTCGGCACGAAGAAATGCCCGCATAGCACTCGCGAAGGTAAATCCGATCTTCGGCTGGACCTGCACCTGGCGCAGGCCATATTGAGTAATTTCCACTGGATCTTCCGCGGTCCATATCTTGATGTCCGGGGTGTTGATGTTTCCCAAGACCGAGTGCAGTGTGGTGGTTTTTCCTGAGCCGGTCGGACCGACACACAAAATGATACCGTAGGGTTTCTCCGAAATTTCTTTCAGGACTCGGAGATTACGTTCTGAGAACCCCATCTTGTCGAGCGGCAGCGGCTCGCTCGCCGCGAGGATACGCATCACGACGTCTTCGTTATAACCAGCAGTGGGGAGTGTGGCGACGCGGAGTTCGATTTCTTTCGTTTCAGACAGCTTGAATTTAATCTTGCCATCTTGAGGCTTGCGGCGCTCAGCGATGTCCAGACTGGCCATGATTTTGAGTCGGGAGACAATGGCACGGCGGTAACTCTGCGGAATCTTCATGTATTCGAAGCATTCCCCGTCGACTCGGAATCTGACCAGAGTCTCCCGCTTTTCCCCATAGGGTTCGATGTGAATATCCGAAGCATTTTGGCGGTAGGCATCGGCAATGATTTGGTTGGCTAGCCGGACGATGGCGCTGTCGTTTTCGTCAAGCCCTCCGGCGCCAGCCGATTCCTCCATGGCCTCGGCCTGAGCCTCGGTGACCAGTTCGCCGAGAATATCTGACACGTTTTCATCAAGTTTCCGCCCTCCACCGTCACTTTGTCCGGTTACCGAAGTCAGAAACTGAGCGATATCGCGACGAAGACTGACGGCAAACCGAATGTTGAGGCCAGGGAAGGTGCGCTTGATATCTTGGACGCGGTCCAGATCTCCCGGATCATCAGTCAGGATCTCGATGGCGCTACGGTCGCGCTTCAGAGGCATCCAGTGGTTCTTTTTGAGATAGTCGACATTGAGGTTTTTTAATAGTTCGGCGTCAACGATCGTTCGCTCGCTGTACTCAATGTAGGGGCACTTATAGAATTGGGCGAGGGATTTACCGAGGTCAAGCTTTGGAACTTTGTGCTTTTCCAGCAGGATGCTTTCCAGATCGTTCATGCCCTTGCGGGAGTCGGCGATCGCCTGTTCCAATTCATTCTGCGTGATACGGTTGTTGCCGACTAAGAGGTCGAACTTTGTGGGAGTTTTTTTAGATGTCTTCTTGAGGTTGAAAAAGGCAATGCCCAGAGCCTTGGCGATTTCGTCGACGGCCTCTTCGTCCTTTCGTGTAAAACGGCTCCCACTCTTCTTGTTGAGCAGTTGAAGCACACCCATCAGGTACTTATTATCTGCGACAACCGGGTAAGTCAGGACTTGTTTGGTCTTGAAGCCGGTGCGTTTGTCGTAGGACGTGTCGTGGAGTAATGCCGGGTGGATCGCTCGCAGTTCGGCAAGATTATACGCATCGGTGATATTGACTGGGCGAAGGTACTTCGCGCAGAAACCGGCTAAGCTCTGCTCGGTAATGGGAATACGGACCTCTTCTGCCCCGTCAATGTGAGGAACTTTTGAGAAGATTTCCTTCTTCTCTGAATCGAAGGCGAAGAGTGTCAGATCTTGAGCATCAAAAACACTCAGGATGTCCTTATGAAGATCAAGAAGAATGTGGTCGAGATGACTGGCTGCGTGAATCTGTGCGGTAATGCGCTTCAGATGTTCTGCGTGATCGACCTTGTGTTGGAGGTCTTGGACATTCGGCATCATCGATGTCGTGTGCATCCGACCGAGTTGGTCGAGAACCGGACGTGAAAGACTCGGGCTTCGTGCGGGATGAAGTGGGATGTAGTCATAACGTGGTCACAGAGTTCGGCGGTCACAAGACGCCCAAAAAGTCCACCAGCTCCGTTCGTATGTCGCTCGGAAACTCAACGTACGGAAAGCGATGGCAAGGTGCTCTCTCGCTTCTTTCCCTGCTGTTGTCTGTACAGGCTCAGTCTAGACGAACAAGATGAGAAGGCAAGGAAAAGGCAATTTCTGTCGGTGAGGTGGGGGCAGTGCGCACAAGGTGAGTTGTGGAACGAGGGACCGTTTACCCTGCGGAGGAACTCATTTCGAGGGAAAGCGTTTTGAGATGGGCGATGAGTTCACTTGGTACGATACGAGACTTAGCTCCAGTTCTTCGTACCTTCATTTCAACGATGCCATCGGCAAGTCCCTTGTCCCCTATGATGAGTTGAAACGGTGCCCCGATCAGGTCGGCATCGTTGAATTTGACACCGGCTCGATCGGCTCGATCGTCCCATAAGACTTCGAATCCGGCTGCCATCAGGTCGGTATAGAGGTGAGAGGCTATGTCGATCGTCTTCTCCGATTGGCTGACGGTCAAGAGATGGACATGGACTGGTGCGATGGGATAGGGCCAGATGATGCCTTTCTCATCATGATTCTGCTCAATCGCGGCAGCGGCGGTTCGTCCGACGCCAATGCCGTAGCAACCCATGATGGCGAGACGTTCCTTTCCCTGGTCATCAAGGATGGTGGCAGTCATCTTACGGCTGTACTTCGTGCCAAGCAAAAAGACCTGTCCGACTTCGATCCCTTTTGCCAGCGTCAACACACCGGTTCCCCGCGGAGAAGGATCTCCAGATTGGGCGTTGCGAAGATCGGTAAATTGTTCGACCGTGAAGTCTCGATTGAGATTGGCGTCCTGATAGTGGGTATCGGCTTTGTTCGCTCCGATGACGACGTTTCGCATCCCCTTGACAGCATGATCGGCCAAGACTCGGACCTGCTGCAGCCCAACCGGTCCTGCAAACCCTGGGGGGGCTCCCGTCACCCGTTGAACCGTTTCCGGATCGGCCAGCATCACATCGGTGACTTGGAGGAGCCGCGCCAACTTGACCTCGTTCACCTCGTGATCTCCTCGGATCAATACGGCAATCATGTCGGTTCCAGCCCGATAGAGAAGAGTTTTGACCAGTTGCCGAGGGGTAATCTTGAGAAAGATCGTGACTTCGTCTACCGTCCGACACTGCGGTGTCGCAATGGACGCCATGGGGCGAAGGGGAGACGTATCAACCTCGGCAGGAGGGAGCACCTCTGCTCGCTCAAGGTTGGCGGCGTATGACCCTTGGTCGCTGTACGCCACCGTGGCTTCGCCGGTTTCCGCCAATACCATGAACTCGTGTGAGACGTCCCCGCCGATAAGCCCTGTGTCGGCTTCGACCGCTCGGAAGGTCAGTCCGCATCGCGTGAAGATCCGAGTATAAGCGTCATACATGTTTTGGTAGCTGGCCTTGGCGCCGTTTTCATCGATGTCAAAGCTGTAGGCATCCTTCATGATGAATTCACGACCTCGCATAAGTCCAAAGCGGGGACGGATCTCATCTCGGAATTTGGTTTGAATTTGATACAAGTTGAGTGGAAGTTGGCGATAGGAACGGACTTCACGTCTAAAAAGATCGGTAATGACCTCTTCGTGCGTCGGGCCCAGGCAAAAGTCTCGTTCATGACGGTCTTTGAAACGGAGCAGTTCTTTCCCGTAGTAGTCCCAACGAGCTGTCTCTTTCCAGAGCTCGGCGGGAGAGGCGATCGGCATCAGGAGTTCCTGTGCACCGGCGCGGTTCATTTCCTCCCGGATGATCTGTTCGATTTTTCGAATCACGCGCAGACCGAGTGGAAGATAGGTATAGATGCCTGCCGCCACCTTCCGAATCATGCCGGCGCGTAACATCAACCGATGACTGACGGTTTCCGCTTCGCCGGGATCGTCCCGCAAGGTGGGGATGAGTAATTGAGACGTTTTCATGGTGTTGTAGCTATGGGTGTGTATTGACCAGTGGAAGGTTTCAGTATTCCGTCTATCTAGCGGGCGAAGATCCGTTCCAGGTCATTCCAGAAGGCGAAGATCATGACCCCGACCAGGAGTACCAATCCGACTTGCTGAGCGACTTCCCGTTGCCGTTCGCCGAGCGGCTTGCGCAGGATGCCCTCAATCAAGAAAAAGAGCAAGTGCCCGCCGTCGAGAATGGGAATGGGGAGTAGGTTGAGCACTCCGAGATTGATGCTGAGGATGGCGATCAAGAAGACGACGCTGGAGGCGCCCTGAGACGCGGCTTCCCCGGAAATATTGGCGATCGTCAACGGTCCGCCGATGTTCTTGCTCGAGATGTCACCGACCACCATTTTGTAGAGGCCAACTGCGGTCAGTTCGGTCCATCCCCAGGTGGCTTCCAGTCCGTGGTAGACGGCCTCCGCGGGGTTATTGGAGTGCATGAGCGAACGGCCAGGACCTGAAATGCCAATCTTTCCAACTTCGAGTGTCTGCCCGTTGACGGTGACTTTTTCACTGGTCGGCGTGACAGTCAACGTCCGCCTGGTTCCTTCCCGAAGGACTTCAAATGTGAGAGGCTTGAGCGGGTGTTCTCTGACCTGCGTCGTCATTTGTGCCCAGGTGTAGATGGTCTGCCCTTCGATTGTGACGACGCGATCGCCTGGCTGCACTCCGGCCGATGCGGCAGGTGATCCATGCATGACCGAGGTGACCAGGGGTGGTGTTTCTTCTACACCGATGGTGTACAGCGGTTCATCAGTGTGGGTGCCGTCTCCGCTGATTGTGACAGGCGTCGCGGTGATGGTTTTCAGTTGTCCCTCTCGTCGAACTTCGAGTGCAATGGGTTGTCCCTTGCTTTTCGCGACGAGATCCAAGAGTTCCGTTCTAGTCGAAATATCTTTCCCATTGACCTTGACGACTCGGTCGCCAATTTCCATCCCTGCTTTTGCGACGGGTGAGTCGGGAACCAATGCTTCGATGTCGGCACTGAGGTCACGGAAGGTCGGAACAAACAGAGGAGTGCCGGTGGACAGCCACCCGGCAAAGATCAGGTAAGCGAGAATGAAGTTAAACCCAGGACCGGCTGCAACGATCAGCACCTTTCCCCAGAGACCCTGATGAGCAAATGATCGACGACGATCGTCAGGGGTCGTGGCCTCCGCTTCGTCTTCTCCAAACAGTTTGACATAACCGCCGAGCGGGACCGCAGACACGAGGTACTCGGTTTCCCCCACCTGTCTGCCGAAGAGTTTCGGGCCGAAGCCGATGGAAAACTTGAGGACTTTGACTCCTACCCAGCGTGCGGCCAGAAAATGGCCGAGTTCATGGAAGGCGACCAGGACGCCCAAAACCACGAGAAACCACCAGGCTTTCTGGAGCAGCAACCACAAGGTATCAGGCGACCAGGAAAGTACAGACGTCATGGAAACTCCCTGTCTCGGTTCAGTCTTCTACTCTAACATTCGCAGCGTGAAATGCAAACGATCATGAGCGAGGCAACGCGTGCACCAACGAATCGGCCTTTTCGCGGGCCCAGCGATCTGCTTCCAAGGCATCCTCAAGGGATGTAATGGCCTGTTGAGTATGCGCATCCATTGTGCTGCGGATCACCGATGCAATTTCGATAAACCGCAGGCCGTGGTGCAGGAAGGCGTCAACAGCGATTTCGTTGGCTGCATTCATCACGGCAGGCATGCTCCCCCCGACTCGAAGTGACTCGTATCCAAGATTGAGACAAGGAAAGCGGTCATGATCAGGCTTACAGAAGGAGAGCCGTCCGATCTCCGTCAGGTCCAAAGAAGGCAGGTCGAGAGCCATCCGGCCGGGATATCGCATGGCATACGAAATAGGGGTCCGCATGTCCGGGAGTCCCAATTGCGCGATCACCGAACGGTCCTGATATTCGACCAGAGAATGAATAATGCTTTCTCGATGCACCATGACATCGATGCGGGACTCAGGAATATCGAATAGCCAGCGGGCTTCGACGACCTCCAAGCCCTTATTCATCAGTGTCGCGGAATCGATCGTGATTTTGGCACCCATCTTCCAGTTCGGATGCTGAAGGGCTCGTTCCGGTGTGACGTGCTGAAGGTCTTCTTGGGAGAGGGTCCAGAGCGCGCCTCCCGAGGCTGTCAGAATCAATCGCCGGACGTCTTCAATCCGGTGTCCTTCCAGCGACTGGAAAATGGCGCTGTGTTCGCTGTCGACGGGAAAAATCCTGACTCCGTATTTTCGAGCCTCGTCCTGCATCAACTTGCCGGCCATGACCATCGGCTCTTTATTTGCCAGGGCAATGTGTTTTCCACTGCGGATGGCGGAGAGGGTCGGGAGGAGGCCGGCGGCGCCGACGATGGCGGAAATCACCAATTCGGCATCGAGTTCGGCGGCGACGGAGGCAATCCCTTCTTCGCCGGACAAAATCTCAACGGGAAGAGAGGCGCATCGAGCCCGAAGGAGGGCGGCGGAGGATTCGGTCGAGACGGCGACAGCCTTGGGTCTGAACCGGTGAATCTGCTCTTCTAACCGCTCGATATTGTTGCCGGCCGTCAATCCGACCACTCGGAATTCATCGGGAAACCGTTGCACGATATCCAAGGTGTTGGTGCCGATCGATCCGGTGGATCCCAGGATGATAATTGACTTCATGTCATCTCCTCTCCATTTCTGAGTAGAGGGCTATAGAGGCGGCAACAAGCCTCGAATGTACGCGATATAGTAGTAAAAAGTAGGAGCTGTGAACAAGAGACTATCGATCCGGTCGAGCATCCCGCCATGTCCCGGTAGAATTCCTCCCGAGTCTTTGACGCCTGCTCGGCGTTTTATCGCGGATTCAAAGAGATCTCCGACCAGGCCTGTGAGGGTCAGGAGTATACCGAGTGCGACGGCGTCAGTCCATGAGAGCTCTGAGGCAAACCACATCTGTGCCAAGACCGCAGCTGCAATGGCTCCCATAAGTCCACCGAGTAGTCCTTCATAGGTTTTTTTAGGACTGATGGAAGGCATGAGTGGGTGTTTTCCCCACAAGGTGCCGGCATAGTAGGCAGCAGAGTCTGATGCCCAGGTGACGACCGCCAGGAACAGGACCAGGAATGCCCCTGAGGGGAGAGAGCGAGCCGATACGACGGTACTCAACGGGATGCCCACGTACAAAACACCGAGTAGGGCGAGGAGCGGGTCCTTCCATCGGTACGCCGATGATGTGCCAACAGCCAGCGCGGTCATGACCAACGCGAACGCACCCCCGAGCAGCAGTTCTGGAAGAGGAAGTGACAGGTGTGAACGGGCGATGGTCAGAACAAAGACAGCCAACCCGACGCCGACGAGAAGATTGTTCAACCGTGATTGGAAGCTCAGGCGATACAGTTCGAGCAGGGCGATCGACCCGACGGCGATCAGGAGGAGCGTGAGAGCCCATGGCGCAAGGTGGACGATGATGAGGTAGACGGTAGGAATCAGCGCTGCGGCGGTGTAGAGCCGCCGGAGATCAAATTGTCGCGTCGGTGCAGGTGAAGTGGTCACAGATCTCGAATGATGGAGAATAGCGTCTGGAGCGAGCGGATATCCCACAAGGATGTATTTATGATGGTACGGTACTGAGCACTCTGCCGAATCGACGTTCCCGGCGTTGATATTCGATCAGCGCGAGGAGAAACTCTCGTCGCCGAAAATCAGGCCACAGAGTCGGGGTGAAACAGAGCTCGGTGTATGCCAGCTGCCATAAGAGAAAATTGCTGATCCTAGCTTCCCCGCTGGTCCGGATCAGGAGATCCGGGTCGGGGAGAGGAGAGGTCGAGAGGTGCCGTTGGACCGTGGGTTCATCGATCAGCTCGGCCTGAATCATCCCTGCTTGCACGTCTCTCACCACCGCCTTCACTGCGTCGACGATTTCTGCGCGTCCTCCATAGCTGAGCGCGACGGTCAGGACCAATTTCCCAAGATGGGCCGTTTCTTTCTCGGTCGTGCGAACCCAGTGTTGAGCGGACGGCGGAAGCAGCTCGTGGCGCCCGACGGCGCGAAAGCGGACGCCTTGCTCAATGAGACTTGCGCGCTCCGTGGAGAGGTAATGTTCCAACAGTCCCATCAAGGCGCTGATTTCTTGGGTCGGACGATTCCAATTCTCCTGGGAAAAAGCGTAGATAGTCAGGGCATGGATGCCAAGCTCCAAGCAGAGTGTGATCATCTCTCTGACGGAGTTGATGCCTTCACGATGGCCGGCGATGCGAGGCAGTCCGCGCAGTTCCGCCCAGCGCCCATTGCCGTCCATGATGACGGCCACATGTTTGGGCAACAGGTCCGTTTCCAACTTGGCACTCAATTCGCTTTCAGAGAGGTGGTCGAGATCTCCGGTGGGACTGCGAGTCATAATTGTCCTGAGCGAGCCTATGGTAGTCGTCTTGCGTAGGCAGAATCGTGTGCAGAGTCTACTGACGGGAACCGGGAATGTCAAACGATCTCCTGGGAAATACTAAGAAATACGAGGTTTCACCGATTGTTGCATTGCGTGGTCAGAAACGAATGGGCTATACTCCGGATCCAGTCGGTCCTGACGAAGGAGCAAAGGGGTTTGTATGCCGGAACCGGTTCAATTGACGACGTTCGGTGTCACGGAGATCGAGGCGCAGCAGGCACTCGATCGGGTGAAGGTCCGAGACGTTGAGTACGCGGATCTCTATTTCGAATCCCGCACGTCCGAATCAGTCTCGATGGAGGAAGGCATCGTCAAGCGGGCGGCCAAGAGTGTGTCACAGGGAGTTGGGGTTCGGGCCACCGCAGGAGAAAAGACAGGCTTTGCCTATTCGGACGAGTTGACGAAGCGGGATCTCGAGGTTGCCGCTGACACCGCTCGGTATATCGCCAATTCTCCAAAAGGGCATTCCACGGTTCCGGTGCCTACGCAGCGACGACCGACCCGTGATCTCTATCCGATCGAGAGGGCAAAGGCTGAGGTGGCGACGCCCGAGCGGGTGGCGCTTTTGAACGAAATCGATGCTGAAGCCAGGCGGTACGATCCCCGCATCAAGAACGTGATGGCTTCATTTAATACGGAATACAAGGTCGTGGTGGTGGCGACCTCGGATGGGACGCTCGTCGGTGATATCCAGCCGTTGTCCCGTCTCCAGATTACCTGTATCGCTGAAGATCGAGACAATCGTCAGGTAGGAAGTTTTGGCGGCGGGGGCCGGGTTGCCTTTGCGTATTATCGCGAAGACAATCGCCATTTAAGTTATGCCAGGGAAGCCGCGCGGGAAGCGATTCTCAATTTATCCGCCGTTGATGCGCCGGCCGGAGTGATGCCGGTGGTGTTGGCCGGCGGGTGGCCTGGGATCTTGCTTCATGAAGCGATCGGACATGGGTTGGAAGCCGACTTCAATCGCAAGAAGACTTCCGCGTTTTCCAGCCTGATCGGCAAACGGGTCGCATCGGATGTCTGTACGATCGTGGATGACGGCACCCTTCCTTTTCGGCGTGGTTCCCTGAATATGGACGATGAAGGCACGCCGACCGGCTGTACGACGCTCATCGAAAAAGGCATCCTCCGTGGCTATATTACGGATAAGCTGAACGCACGTCTCATGGGGATCCCCTTGACGGGGAATGGCCGACGCGAAAATTATCAAAGCGTGGTGCTTCCGCGCATGACGAACACGTTCATGTTGGCCGGTGAGTCTGACCCGCACGACATCGTTCGATCCGTTAAAAAAGGTCTCTACGCCGTCTCGTTTGGCGGTGGACAGGTCGATATCACGAACGGAAAATTCGTATTTTCAGCCAGCGAAGCCTATCTCATCGAGGACGGCCAGATTACCAAGCCGGTCAAGGGAGCCACGTTGATTGGGAACGGGCCGGAGATTCTGACGAAGGTATCGATGGTCGGGCACGATCTCAAGCTCGATAACGGCATTGGTACGTGCGGGAAGGACGGCCAATCGGTGCCGGTCGGGGTCGGCTTACCGACCGTCAAGGTGGACGAAATCACAGTCGGCGGGACACAACGGTAAGAGAGTCAATCGTCATCAGTCGTTGGTCAATAGCCGGACCAAACGAAGGGGGAGTCTATCCCCAATGACACTTGACTGATGACCAATTGATTGAGAAAGAGAGCACGTGCTTCAATCGCAACCAAAAACAGAACCGACCATGCCAAATAGTGCGAACGGATATGCCCAGTTGGCGGCCGATGTATTGGGTCAGGCGAAGGCTTGTGGGGCGACTGAAGCCGATATTGTCGTGGCCGATGGAGAGACCTTTTCTGTTCAAGTACGAGTCGGGACGGTTGACCGACTGACCAAGGCGAGAGAGAAGCGTCTCGGCTTGCGCGTCTTTATCGGAAAGCGGTCTGCCACAACGTCCACATCCGATTTCTCACGGGCCTCTCTTAAACAGCTTGTGGCCGACACCTGCACCTTGGCCGGTGCCGTTGTCGAAGATGATGTCTCAGGCCTGCCGGATGCCGGTCAAATGGCGACAGAGCAACCGGATCTTGATCTCTATGATGATACGGTGCTCGATACGGACACACAGATTGATTGGGCCAAGCGAGGAGAAGCTGCGGCCTTTGCAACTGATCCACGTGTCACGAATTCGGAGGGGGCAGAGTTTGATTCCTCATCCGGGCGAGTGGTGCTGGCCAATAGTCATGGATTCGTGGGGTCGTATCGAAGCTCGAACTTTTCTCTGTCTGTGTCCCCGATTGCGACCGAGTCCGCGACCGGTGGCATGCAACGGGATGCCTGGTATCAGGTTCAGCGCAAGTTTGCTCGCCTGGCCTCTGCGGAATCAATCGGACAGGAAGCGGCGCGTCGCGCGATTCGCCGGTTGGGCGCGCGCAAGGTGGCGACGAAACGTGTGCCCGTGGTGTTCGATCAAGAGACGGCAGGGAGCCTTCTGGCGAACTTATGCAGCGCTGTTTCGGGCTACGGGCTCTATAAACGTGCATCATTTCTCCTCGATCAACTGGGACAGACGATCGCCTCCGATTTGATGACCATCTATGATGACGGTCGCATGGTCGGCGGCCTTGGATCACGTCCGTTCGATGGTGAAGGGCTGACGACACGGAAGAATACCATTGTCGAGCGAGGCGTATTGAAAAGCTATTTACTTGATACCTATTCAGGCAAGAAGCTGGGCTTGCCGTCGACGGGGAACGCGTCACGCAGTGTAGGGGAGAGCCCCTCTGTCGGCCCAACCAACTTTTATCTGGTACCCGGAGAGAAAAGCCAGCAAGAGATTATTGGCTCCGTGAAAGAAGGTCTCTTTGTGACCGAGTTGATTGGGTTCGGTATTAATATGGTGACGGGGGATTACTCGCGAGGAGCCTGCGGGTTCTGGATTGAGAACGGAGAGCTGGCCTACCCGGTTGAAGAAATTACGATTGCGGGAAATCTGAAGCAGATGCTGAAAGACATCGATGTGATCGGGAATGACCTTGTGTTCCGTGGACGTATCGCAAGCCCGACAGTCAAGATTGCCGAGATGATGGTAGCGGGGAATTGAAAGTTAATGGCTTATAGCCGATTACTGGTGGCCAGAGGGCACTGATGTTGTTCTTCCTGCCATTCGCTATACGCTATCTGCTATAGGCTCTTTCCGAGTGAGTTGAATCATGGCTGCATCGATTCGAGAAACAACCGTTCAGTATCAAAGTGGAACTGTGGGCATGAAGGCTTTCGTGGCGGCTCCGCAGACGAACGACAAGCGTCCGGCTATTCTCATTGTTCAAGAATGGTGGGGACTTACGGATCACATTAAGGATATCGCAAGACGCTATGCAGCGGAAGGCTATGTGGCGATGGCACCGGACCTCTATTCACGCCTTGGGCATGCATTGACCACGGACGCCGGCGAGGCCGGCAAGCTGATGAACACACTGAAACAAGAAGATGGTCTCGCCGATCTGAATGCCACGGTAGCCTATTTGAAATCAGTTCCAGAGGTCGACGCAACGAGGATTGGGGTGACGGGGTTTTGCATGGGTGGTTCCTATGCCCTCATGCTGCCTTGTGTGAATGCAGAGATTAAAGCAACGGTGCCGTTCTATGGTCAGGTGCCGAACCCTGATACACCGATTCAGAAGCTGGCCTGCCCGGTGTTGTATGTGTATGGTGAAGACGACGGCTGGATTACAAAGGCAGACGTTCAACGATTGGCAGCGGCCTTGAAAAAATACAACAAGGTCGGCGAGATCAAGACGTACCCCGGCGCCCCTCACGCGTTTTTCCGAGACACGGATCCATCGGTGTATCGGCCGGATGCGGCTAAAGACGCATGGTCGAGAACCAAGGCCTTCTTTAAACAACACCTCGGCTAGATTCTCATTGAGCATGCATGGCGGAACGTCGCGCCTAGGGGAATTATTTCAGATGAAGAGGGAACACGTGATGAAATCACTATGGAGTCGGGTACTCGTGGCGATCGCTCTGGTTCCAGGGGTCAGTACGGCTGCAGAATTTCAGCTGACGAGTCCCACCATCAAGCCAGCCAGCACGATCAGTAAGACCCATGTCTTCGACGGATTTGGTTGTACAGGGAACAATGTGTCTCCCGAGTTACGCTGGGCGAATGCTCCGAAGGGGACCAAGAGCTTTGCGGTGACGGTCTATGATCCGGATGCGCCGACCGGCAGTGGATGGTGGCATTGGGTCATCTTCAACATCCCTGAGGACATTTCGGCTCTGGCTGCGGACGCTGGAAGACCTGGTGGGCCTAGTGCGCCACAAGGCAGTGTGCAAAGCATGACGGATTTTGGTGAGCCTGGGTACGGAGGACCCTGTCCCCCTGCCGGCCACAAACCGCATCGATACATTTTTACGATCTATGCGTTAAAGGTGGAACATTTGTCGTTGAAGCCAGCGACTCCCGCCGCAATGGTCGGGTTCTATCTCAACCAGCATGCTCTGGCCAAAGCCTCGTTTACCGGCCTCTACAGCCGAAAGTAATCAGAAGACACACCATGCCACTTGATGCCGAACTGGGAAAAAAGATGCTGCAGCTGATCACCTCGCGCTATGACGATCGGCATTGGCGCAAGCGTATCGAGAAGACCTTGAGCTTGCCGCAGTCCGGCGTGACAGATCCGGTCCAGCAGCAGATCTTCATGTATCTCAAGCTCGGCCTGAAGGCCTACAAATCCCGTCGGGCCGATCCAGACTCGTGGATCATCGGCGGCTATGCCACGAAAGAAGTCATCAACCGCGCAAAGTTCCAACCGCAGCTCGTTGGTACCAGCATCAAGAACGAGGACGTGGCCTTTCTCGGGACGGACCCGGGTGAGGATGTGACTGAAGCCTGGTGGGAAGAGATGCTGGTGCAGTGGTTCGATGTGCCGGAAGAAGAGAAGCCTGTAGAGAATAACGAAGACAGTCAGTCTGCCAGTTCAGAATCCTCATCGACTATTAAATCAAAAGCCTCGTGAGCTTCACGAGGTGACGTTGATCCCTTGCGGCTAGCCTTTGGCAAGTGTTGTCCGAGGTTCCGTTCGAATGAAATCCAGAGCGGAAAGAGTTGTACAGCCATCCGACGATGAAGCTAGGGGCTCCAACCTCTCACAGAAGCACGCAGCCCAATTACCCGAACAAGTCCATCTGCGCCGGCTGGGGGGATTCAATATTCAAGACTGGCGCGGTTGGGGCTGTGCTAGTCGGTTCGGCAGGTTTGGTGTGCTTGTCGAGGAACTCCTTCAGTTTCTTAAAATCTTCCTTCAAGGTGGGGAGCAGATTGCCCTGGTGCAGGGCGGCGGCGGGATGGAGCAGCGGGAAGAGCACAAAGTCCTTCATGTAGAAGGCCTGCGCCTTCACTTTCGTGATACCGACCTTGCGCTCCAGGAGAGTTTGGGTCGCCCAATTTCCCAGCGTGCAGACCAGTTTGGGTTGGATCAACCGGATCTGTTGGAGCAGGAACGGCTTACATGTTTCCACTTCATCTTGTTCCGGGTCTCGATTGTTCGGTGGTCGGCACTTGATGACATTGGCAATGTAGATCTGATCACGTGAGAGTCCTGCTGAGGCCAGGAGATCATTCAAGAGTTTCCCAGCTGCTCCCACGAAGGGTTCGCCTTTCAGGTCTTCGTTGGACCCTGGCGCTTCTCCGACAAACATGATGCTGGCATGAGGATTTCCCACGCCAAAGACAACTTGGCTGCGGCCAAGCTTGGCTAGTTTGCATCGCTCACAGTTCACGAGCGACTTGGCGAGTTCTTGGAGAGGGGTGAGTGTCATGGCATCGACTAAAGATGTAAAACGTGAAACGTAAAATGTGAAAAGTTGAAAGGCATCTTATAGGAGGGGACTGGGGTGAAGTCAACGCTGAAAAACGGATGAGACAGACGCTAATTCAGCCGGTAGCCTTTGGCCGCCAGGCAGGTGTCTCGCATGGCATTGATGGCGGTCAGGCCATGTAAGGCACGGGCATGGTCGGTGGGACTCTGAGGTCCTGAACCAAACGGAAAGGGTGAACTGGAGCTGTAGAAGTGCTGCTCGTTGGCCAATTTGGCTTTGTACTCGCACTCCGCATAGTCCCGTTCAACATCATACCGACTCAATCCTGTCGGGTGACCTCCGTGCGCGTAGGGACTCTGCGCACATCCGTACGTGGTGCTTAACAGCACCAGTCCCCATAGCGTACCCCACCCTGTCATTTGATACTCGTACCATCCAGGCCTTCACAGGTCAAGACGGTCGGCCTGTGATGATCTCGGTGCAGCGGCGTGCGCTGACAAGAGCGCTCTCAACGTTAGGAGGCCAGTTCGTGTCGGTCCAGGCTCCGGCGACCAGCAGATTCCGGACGGGGCTCTGTTGAAGCGGCCTGAGTCGAGCAGCTCCCGGCGCAAGCAACAGCGTGGTGTGGTCATCTCGAAAGACCTGGCGGGATGTGATGTCGCTCATAGAAAGGTCACAAAGCACTGTGGCTGTCTTGACTTGCGCGGCGCTGATCACCTGATCCTCGTCTAATCCCATAAGTGAGATCTCGGTTCCTGTCAGGCGAACGACGACTTCCTGTGCGCCAACGGGAGATCTTGTGAGGTGATGGAACGGCTTGCCGTCGAACAGGAGCAGTCGGGGCGGCTGGCTGGTGGTATGAATGGTCAGCTGAACCACGATCTCACCGAGGCTTTGGAGTTCCGTGAGATGGGCAAAGTAGGCATAGCGGGTGAGAAACCGTTCGGGAAGCAAGCGGAGGAGGTACCGATATGAAAGCGCGCTGATGTACCAGCCGGCCTGTAACGTTGTCCCGTTGGGGAGTCGAATGTCCTGTATGCCATCTTGTCCAAATCGGATGAACGGTGGCTGTGCCAATGGAATGAACCGGACATGATTTTGATGAAGGATCTCTTTCAGGGGGATAAGAAATCGCTGGTCAATGGTTCCTGACCGGTATGTGAGCCTGGCGTCTGACGCATCACGGAGGAACACGGTTGACAGGATGTGCACGAAGGTTGCCGCGGACAGACGGGGCAGTGCGTTACCGGTCAACCACTGAGCGAGTGGGGACCAAATCCGTTCCCTGGCTTCCGCACTCTGGCCGATGGCACTGAGCCATTCATCTGCTGTGCGATTCTCTAAATCTGCCGGAAGGGTTTCGGCCTGTTCCCAAATCTGTTCAACATGGGAGAACAGTTTCCAGCGGTCCCGCCAGGATAGGCCCTGGAAATTGAAGACGCTCATCATCCACTGCAATGCGCCGGGAAGGCGGGCGGACTGATAGGGCGCAGTTTGTCCAGTGGGGAGTTGAAACTCGAGCGGAATGGCCTGGTCGGAGTCCGAGTGTTGGACTTGGGCGAGTTCTTGCAGTACCCGCGTGGTCTCATGATGGCACCCAAGGGTAGTTATTGTAGGATCGGAGGCGTCGGTTCGAAACCCATCGAGCCAGTCCGCATACTCGAGCAGCGTGACCTGGTAGCCTTGTTGGTGGAGCTGATAGGCAGTTGCGAGACCGGCCAGGCCGGCACCCACAATCAACACGGTTTGGGAGGACGGGGGGGTCACGAGAATCGTGAGCGGAGCCACACCCCTAGGGCGATCATCACCCGTTGAGTGGTGGTGAGGCTGATCCGTGGCCCGAACACCTGATAGTCCGACCGTTCAATCCGTTCCAGAATCCGGCTATAGATTCCACGCATGATCTCTGCCACCGTGAGGGCACGTCGTTCAATGGAGGAGAGCCCTGCGAGGGCCGCTTCGGCTCGCTTATAGTAATGATGAGCTTGGGATGCCTCATATTCCATCAAGACTCGGAATTCAGGCGAATAGCTCCGGTTGAGCATCGACTTCTCTGCATAGTTCCATTTTCGCAGGTCGTCCAACGGGAGATAGATGCGTCCCTGCGCGGCATCAACTCCCACATCACGCAAGATGTTCGTCAGCTGAAAGGCCATGCCGAGGGCGACCGCATAGTCTTGTGCTCGTGCGGATGTGACACCGAAGATGTGGAGACAGATGAGCCCGACGACGGATGCGACGCGGTAACAATAAAGTGAGAGCTCATCGAACGTGACATAGCGGTTATTGAAGAGATCCATCTCGATGCCCTTGATCAGCTCCTCAAAGTAGGCCTTCGGAATACTCAACGCTTTCACATGGTGTGCGAGACTCACCATGATGGGAGTCGTCGGGGTTCCGGAATACACAGCGTCGAGTTCTTCACGCCAGTGCTTCAGCTCGTCCTTGGGATTGCTGCCGGCGGTCGGTTCATCGACGGCGCTATCCACCGCTTTGCAGAAGGCATAGACGGTGTACATGGCCTCGCGTTTGGCTTTCGGAAGAAAGAGGAACGAATAATAGAAGTTGCTGCCGCTTTTCTTGGTGTAGGCCGTGCAATAGGCTTGAGCGTCCGAGGCCTTCATGGCGCACTATCTCCAGCTAGTACGGATGTTTCAAATTTGATCGCCTGAGAGCGATCGAGCGGGTGCTCTCGATCTGGGTGGAGAATGGCGGCCAGGAGTTCCACTCCGTCAATCAGTCTGGGGCCTGGCCGGCTGAAATAGGAACCGGCATCGACGAGATACATATCGGACCAGGACATCCGTGCCCCTTGCCAGGATGCTTGAGCAGGCCCGATCTGCCGAAGCTCATTGAGTGTTTGATCAACTGAGTACCCACAGGGCATCACGATGACCACATCTGGTTTTGCTGCGGCCACATCGTCCCATGTCGTTTGATAGGATGGCCGGTCCTTGGATCCCAATACGTTGTGCCCTCCCGCTAAGTCCACCATTTCAGGAACCCAATGGCCGGCGACGTACAGAGGATCGAGCCATTCGAGGCATACCACCCGTGGGCGGACGGCCACCTTCTCCGTCCGGAGGCGGACGCTTTCCAGTCGGTCGCGGAGATTGGCCGCAAGGGCTTCCCCCTTTGAAACAGCACCGACGGCGTTGGCAATCCGCTCGATGTCATGAATCACATCCTGTAAGGTCGTTGGACTGAGGATCAGCAGCTCGGGTTGGTGTTGAAGCGAGCGCATGGCCCTGGTGAGTTGATCTGGAGTCACTGCGCAGACGTGACAGAGGTCTTGCGCCAGGATGAGATCGGGGCGAGCGAGATGAAAGGCTTCTTCCTTCAATCGATAGAGCTGGTGTCCTGCTCCGACCAGGTCCTTGACTCGTTGGTCGATCCCGCTGCTTGTGGTGTGCGCTGCTTCGACCAGTGGCTCAATCATGACGGGAACTCGTCGAATCGAATGAGGAAAGTCACATTCATGGCTGATGCCGACGAGCTGGTGCTCCAAGCCGAGCGCTGCGACCACCTCTGTTGCTCCTGGGACGAGTGAGCAGATTCTCATAGGTTACTCAAGCCTCGGCCGGATACTAAAAAAATCACCAGCATTGTTCTGCCTCGCTCAGAGGCTCGACGTACCGAACAGCGTACACCTCGCATCGTTCCTTCCCATTGTTCACGAGTCTGGCCACAGGCGTGCACGCAGCTCGTCCAAGTGCGTCTCGCTCAAGCTCAGGCTGATGGCATCGGCTTCGTGGAGATCCTGCGCGGTGTGGGTGTTGGCGACGGCTAACACCCGCATCCCAGCGGCTTTTGCGGCTCGAATGCCTGGACGAGAATCTTCAATGACCAAGCATGCTTCGGCTGGTATCGCGGACGTCGATTGATGACGGTTCAAACCAGCCAAGGCCTGAAGAAACGGTTCCGGATGGGGTTTACCATGTGCCACATCCTCAGCGCTTGTGATGTGACCAAAGGCTTTGCGAAGGCCGATCTGTTCGAGCACGAGTTCTATTTCTGCTCGGAGCGCACCGGAAGCAATGGCGAGAGGATAGGTGGCCGCTGCTTCTTCAATGAACGCGCTCACACCGGGGAAAATCACAAGGTGTTCCTTGATCGAGGCCATATACGCGATGGCCTTTTTCGCCATCAAGTCTTCGACCAGCGAGTTCGAAATTGGATGGTGATTGACTCGAAGTGCTTCCAGGATGCATCCGCGATCATCAAACCCAAGATAGTCAGTGTAATAGTCCTTCTCGGTCAAGGTGATCTGGATATCGGCCAGTGTCCGGCGGAGGCCTTCAAAGTGCAGGGGTTCAGTGTCGGCGATCACACCGTCAAAGTCAAAGATCACAGCGCGCATGGAGTCCTACCAGTTGTGATGTCGTACCTACGAATGTGGACGGGCGGCATTATAGCACAGCGAGAGGGTAGTGGTAGGACTACCTACCCTCTCGCGGAGGATGAACCATGGATGATCAGGGTTTCAGCTTGAGCTGTTTCTCGGCCAACCATCCCTTGGTGCCGAAGTCGGAGCGAATGGAGTAGACCCAGCCATTTCCTTGGAGATCGCCGTCAAGAATCGTGAATACAGTTCCTGGGGGAATGGCCGGTCCTGGTTTCGTCCCTTCGGCGTCTTGACTAAGCTGCACTTTCTGACCGGGAGCGGCTTGATTGTGCACCACACTGACCCGTTGCCCTTCGCTGAAAAGTGGAGCTGGAGTTTCGATAACCGGAGCGGCTGGAGTTGGCGCTGGACCGGAGGCCGAGGTGGGTAATGCCGGTGCCGGAGTTGAAGCCGTCGGCATCGGTGGCGCGGCCGGTGCTATGGGGGGTGATGCTGGAGCGGGCGCTGCCGCTTGCGGTGTCTCAATCGGCGTGATAGCCGGGGCAGGTGGCGGCGTCACGGCTTTAGGCTGTGCGGCTGGGGGAACAGGGACAGGAGCTGGGGGCGCCGGCTTTCGAGCGACAGGTGCTTGAGGCTGCTGGGCTGGGGCTTCGCCAAGGAGCGGGCCAAGATACTCCATGATCATGTCCGGTTCCATCGCAAGATAGGCGCCGCCGCCGAGCAGGAGGACCAACAGGGCCAGCAAGAGCGGACGCTTGTTTGATGGCTTGGGTGGCTTTACGGGTGACGGTGATCGAACGGTGGTCGTCTGCTCCAACTCCTCTTCGGTGAATTCTAGATCCGGTTCAGGTTGACGCGCGAAGAACACGCTCCAGGTGAGAGGATTGCCGGCGAACGACGGACCTCCAGCAGTAGCAAACATCGAGCACCTCCCTCTAGCAGACGGTATCGTAATCTCTCGAAAAGTACTTATCATCAAGCGCGTAGACTGTCAATTTTGCGTGAAGATTCAGCAGGATCCTGTTAACAGGATTGCACATGGGAGCAGGAGAGTACCTGATGCTCTCGGCTCCCGGCTCGATACACCGTCACGCCTTTGCAGCCCAGTTCATACGCCAGCGAGAGCGCAGCGGCCACATCCGCGGTTGTCGCGGAGGGAGGGAGATTGATCGTTTTGGATACCCCGCTGTCGCTGTGTCGCTGAAAGACGGCCTGCATTCGGACATGATGAGCCGGAGCGATATCGTGGGCGGTGACAAACAGCCGGCGAAGATCCTCCGGGATCTGTGACAGATGTTGAATCGATTCATGCCGACCGATTTCTTCACGTAACTCGCAGAGGGAGAGGCCTCTGGCTCGAGCTCGCCGAAGGAACTCCGGGTGAAGGCGTTGGAGCCGGATGTCTTCCATGATTGTATGGGCGACACTGACACCGTAGAGCGGTTCAATCCCAGCGGAACAATCGGCTAGAATACTGATGGTTCCGGTTGGAGCAATGGTCGTGACCGTTGCATTCCGCCGGAGAAGACCCTCGGCTTCCAGCGGACTGCCCTTGTAGGCTGGGAAGGGGCCCCGTTCCTGTGCCAGTCGATGCGAGGATTCATGAGCCTGTTGGCGAACAAATCCCATCAACTGATCCGCGATGTGCAACGCGTCATCGGTATCGTACGGGACCCCCAGCTGAATCAGTAGATCAGCAAACCCCATGATACCGAGCCCAATCTTTCTGGTGCGTTTGGTCTTGACTTCGATCGATGCCAATGGGAAACGGGTTCGGTCGAGCACATTATCAAGAAAGCGAACCGCCAACTGAATGATGTGTTCGAGTCGTTCGTAGTCGATGCTGCTCGTGCCTCGATGGGTCGTCAGGCATCGGGCGACATTGATCGATCCGAGCGTGCATGATTCATAGGCCAGAAGCGGTTGTTCGCCGCAAGGGTTCGTGGCTTCGATCGTCCCGAGGTGGGGTGTGGGATGTGCTTTATTGATGGTATCAAGAAAGAGGACACCAGGCTCACCTGATTGCCAGGCTGCTTCGACCAGCCGATCAAAGACCATCTTGGCGGGGAGGCGTCGCACTGGCATGGCGTTCCGTGGGTTGATGAGCGCATATGACCGGTTGTGTGTGACCGCCTTCATAAATCGGTCGGTCAGCCCCACGGACAGATTGAAGTTTGTCATTTCATGCGGCTGGCGTTTCAACGCGATGAAGTCCAGGATGTCGGGATGGTCGACTCGTAGGATGCCCATATTGGCGCCTCGCCGGGTGCCGCCTTGTTTGATGACATCAGTCGACAGGTTGAACAGGCGCATGAACGAGATGGGACCGGATGCAAGGCCATTGGTGGTGGCGACTCGATCGGCGTGAGGGCGAATATGACTGAAAGAAAAGCCGGTTCCCCCGCCTGATTGCTGAATGAGCGCTTGATGCTTCACCGCGTCGAAGATCGATTCCAGGGAATCGTCCACCGGTAAGACGAAACAAGCCGAGAGTTGCTGAAGCGGACGTCCAGCGTTCATCAGGGTCGGCGAATTCGGAAGAAATGTCAGAGATGCCATGGCATCGTAGAATTGACCGGAGAGACGGCGTCTGTGCACGGGCGGTTCGATTGAGGCGACATCATCGGCGACGCGGTGAAACATTTCGGCGGGAGATTCGATGACCACCCCACGTTCGTTCTTGGCCAAGTAACGCTGGCGCAAGACCGTGAGTGCATTGGGAGACAGTCGCGGTGAGTGGTTTCTGGTGCCCATAAAGCGATGGGCTCAATTATAGCTCTTTCCAGGAAAGAGGGAACATTCGGTGGGAGGTTGAATAGGCCGAAGCCTCTTGCATGTCTTCCACACCGGAGGGCAGAATGCGGCGGTCGATCATCATGAAATCCTATCGAGAAGAACTCTGGTTTGAAACCAAAACCAGGCGTGCCTACATCAACATCACACCGCAGATTGAGGCGTTGATCCACAAGAGCGGCGTACGGGAAGGACTGGTGTTGGTGAATGCCATGCACATTACGGCAAGCGTGTATATCAATGATGATGAACCGGGGCTTCTGAGGGATTATGACGACTTTCTCGAACGACTCGCTCCCCATGAGGCGCGCTACCGGCACAATGACACCGGTGAGGACAACGGGGATGCTCACCTCAAGCGGCAAGTGATGGGGCGAGAAGTGCTGGTGGCCATTACAGAGGGCCGGCTCGACTTCGGGCCCTGGGAGCAAATCTTTTACGGCGAGTTCGACGGTCGTCGGCGCAAGCGCGTACTCGTCAAAATCATCGGGGAGTAGGGGAACCTCTGTGCATGAGCACTTCCGTCATACCGGCAATGTTGCTCGCGCTTGCGCGGGGTGCAAAAGTTTGGCAACATGCAGTCTGAGTTATCGGCCCACTGGTCGTGGCTCGCATGGTAAGGAAGAACAATGCTAGCCTGGTCTCGTCCGGACCCACTCACGCGCGATCTCATCCATCTCATCAATGCCCGCCGTCATGAGCACGGAGATGCCGATGATGCGATCGACACCCTGCAGGCTTTTCTCGAGCAGGGGCGTGAGCATGATCTGCTGACTGTTCTAGCCGCACTCGATGAAGAAATGGCCGAGTGGCTGTTTGACCTGGTCGCCGAGGCGAGTTGTACGCTGCTCTTGGACGGGCCGCATGACGAAAAGCCGACGTATGCCACCATCGCGGCTCTGGCGCTTCCGCTCCAGGCGAATTTGACTGCGCCGCTGAAGCTCAAGATCGATCCGATCGCGACCGCCGATTTGCTGCACAAACATCTGCAGCTTCCTCCAGGAACGGTCGTTCGCGTTGAATCGAGATTGTTGACCGATGCCACCTTGGAGATGTTGAACCTCCAGCTATTTCATGACCATCTGGTGATGGTCGCCGATTCACGACGCGTACAGTCCGTTGCAGCGCGCTTACTTCCACCGGTTGAAAACACCGCCTTCCTCTTGTTTGAGATGATGGGAGCTCCGGATCCAGGATTGCCCGACTCGTGGGAAGATCAGCAGCGTCGTGAGATTCTGGAAGGACTCGTCAAACAATGTCCGGAGCTCGCCTGCGCACCAGACATGATCGAAGCACCGGTGTATGCCGCTTATGCGATGTTTGATGCACAAAATGCCGTACGGCTTCATCATCTGGCGGATGAGACCGCTGCGGTGTGGCGAGAGTTGGACCCGCTCGTCAGGTCTCGCACGATCGTGCATCTTCACACACAATGTGGAAATGGGGTCTATATGCCGGTCTGGACAGACCTGTTCGACCCGGAACTTCCTGAAGAACATGGTCCAGTATGGACCTCGCCGGACGTCTGGGTATTCACGGCGGACCTTCCGATCGAATGGCCTGGCGAAATGCTGACCAACCGTCTTTTGGCCGAAGGCTGCACCAGGTTTGAAAACCATATCGTAGAAGCTCCAGAGAACTAGCCGTCCTCTTCCAGTTCGAATTCTCCGTATTCCTTCAGGGTGTGTCGTATCATTTCAGGTAGAGGTCTTGCGCAAAACACCAGTTTCGGTGATTTTCCAGCGGCTTTATTTTATTCTCAGCACGATGATGCAGCCAAAACAGACGGAGCAATCTGCAAAGGCTACTGCAAGCCTCGTCACGGGAGGCGGGTTGATCCTCGTCTGGGCGATTATCTGGACAAATGTCCCGCCGAAAGATGAATTCGTATCTGCTCAATCTACAACGCCATCCGTAGAACGGTCACGCCCAGTTGAGCTCGACCTGACAATCCCCGGCGTACTTCGCCAGCCTCTACAGGGCTCGACCGGAACCGGAGAGCTGTCAGGTGGCGATGCAAGTAGCGGAGACGCGGCTCTGCAAGACAGTCATGCGAGGCAAATTGCGGAAGTGCGGTGCGATGCGCGAGTCCAGCAACTGTGCCCGGATTCACTCACGGGGGAAGAGAGACGGCGCTGTGTGATGCAACGGGTACGGCAGTTGGATCAGTCCTGTCAGCAAATCATCCGACAGCGTACAGCGCGATGGAAAGCTGCCGATGCCTATCGGTTGGCCTGTGCGCCAGATGTCAAGCGCATGTGCCCGACAGTGGAACCGGGGGAAGGTCGTATTCTCACGTGTTTACAAGAACACGAACAGGATCTTTCTGAAATCTGCTATCAAAGCTTGCCGAAGGGCCAGCTCCACTTCAGAAACTGAGACCTCCAGCCTGCAAGGTATTCTGATGTGAGCCCTGGCTTTCACGATATCGAGGGTTCACTGACTTCATCTTTATGCCGCCAGTCCTTGGGTGCAGGAGCGGAGTGCCGTGGCGAATTCGCTCGCACGGCGGTAGCGTTGGGCTGGATCTTTCTGCAACGCGCGATCTATGACGGTTTTAACGGTGGGAGGTAGATCAGGTCTGAGTGTCTTCAGGCTGGGATGGGGCGTTTGGGCGATGGCGAATAACAGTGCGGACACGTTGTCTGCCAGGAACGGCGGTCGGCCGGTCAGCAACTCAAACATGACGACGGCTAGCGAGAACATATCAGAACGTCCATCCACCTTTTTCCCTGCGATCTGTTCTGGAGACATGTAGGTCGGTGTACCCATCACGATATTTGTCTGAGTCTTGGCGGACATCGCCATCTTGGCGATACCGAAGTCCATGATCTTAATGACCTGTTCCTTGGTCAGCATGATGTTGGCCGGTTTGATATCGCGATGGACCACGCCCTGTTGGTGCGCATAGTCCATGGCCTCGGCGACGGTGGCCACTATCGAAATGACTTGCTCGAACGACAGCAACTTCGGTTTCCGCGACCAGTCCTTGAGCGTCGTCCCTTCAAGCAGTTCCATCGCGATGTACCCAAGAGGGCCCTCCTCGCCTGCATCGAAAATCGTGACGATGTTTGGGTGTGACAACCGGCCCGTTGATTCAGCTTCCCGAAAGAACCGTGCCTTCATTTCCTGGAGTGTATCGGAATCGTCGTTCTCGTCGAGCCGCATGGTTTTGATCGCCACGAACCGCTGGATGGTCGGATCTTTTCCGAGGTACACCACTCCCATGGCACCACGCCCCAACTCCCTCAAGACTTTGTAGC
Source organism: Nitrospira sp. (assembly GCA_019636945.1). Taxonomy (GTDB): domain Bacteria; phylum Nitrospirota; class Nitrospiria; order Nitrospirales; family Nitrospiraceae; genus Nitrospira_D. Next base: position 26,544 of record JAHBWO010000043.1, read on the forward strand.
GACCAAGTGTTGAAGGGGAGCCTGCCTGTGTGGTGGAGTAACGAGGTGAGGTATCAACGTCATAGTCGTCCTCTTCCTGCCCGAGCGTCTTAGCTGTCGTGGGGGATGCCGTATGGTGAGTCCTCTTTGATGGTGTTGCAAAGAATCGATGGAGCGCGTCAAAGTTTACCAACCAGGTCGTCGTAATCCAGAGACCGGTGAGGGTGAGGACTGCCGTTTGTGCGATAGCATAGCGTGCTGTCCAGACGCTGTCGATTAGTGAGATTCCAAGTACTCGAAAGGTTTTGTCCACTGCCATGACAATAAAGAGGGTCGTGACGGGAAGGGTCATCCGTTTAAGGAACGATTGGCCTCGTCCGTCATCCGGTATTAAGTGCACTATGCGAGCTGCGATCAGGAAGAGGGCCGTAACTCCGACTGCTTGAGCGATCAGGTGAACAGTTTTGGTGCTACTCAGACCGAAGAGAGTGAAAGGGAATGATTGAGCTGCAGGCAGTTTGCTGAACGCGGGGCCGGCGAAAAAAGCCGCGCAGGTCATCAGAACATAGTGTAGGGCGCAGCGTGACGTGTTGATCATAACCGACGTGCTGAGGAGACAGGCAGAGTCTAGCCGATCTAGGAGGGGAGTCAATGGATTGAAGAAATCATGCGATGAATGTGAGCCGGTCGATATCTATCATTCCAGCATGCTCACAACCTGCTAACAGGCTGTTGACAAAGGCTGCCAGCGGCGTTTTCACGTCGCTCAGAGGCTCAACGTACGGGCCGGAGTACGATTCGCCCATTCGCTCGCTGCGGCCTTGCTGGACAGCCTGCGAGGCTCGGTCCGTTTGAGGAAGACCGCAGGGTTTGTCAACACACTGCTAGATTCGTCCGACGGCGGCCTTCATCTTGGTAAGCAACGAAATGGGGACATGCAGAGTGCCCTTGCCGATTCCGACGTCAATGTCGGGTTTCGTGAGACCATGGAAGTCGCTTCCTCCGGTGACCAACAGGCCGAGTTGTTGCGCGAGGCTGAGATACTCGCGTGTTTGCCGGGCTGCATGGGTGCTGTAGTAGACCTCCACACCATCGAGTCCCGCAGATTTGAGATCTCGAAGCAGCTCGATTAACGAGCGATCAGCGAGTTTGACCCAGGTCGGATGGGCTAAGACGGCAAGTCCTCCCGCTGCTTTGATCCATTGAATGGCTTCAGCGGGACTCGGAAGATCGCGAGGCACGTAGGCAGGTTTTCCATCGGCGAGAAAACGATCAAAGGCTTCCTTGGCCGACGAGACCACCTGTTTGTCCATCAGGGCACGGGCGATGTGAGGTCGACCCACGGAGTCACTGCCCGCGAGAGCTCGAACTTCCTCGTAGGTGATGTCAATGCCGAGTGATTGGAGCCGATCAATGATTTGCGGATTACGCCGGTGTCGACTGTCACGCAAGGTCTTGAATCGTTCATTGAGGACAGAGTCGTGCCAGTCAAGAAAGTAGCCAAGGATGTGCAACTCCGATCGGCCGCTGATCGAGCTGACCTCGACGCCTGGGATAACTTCAATCCCACAGAGCTCTGCCGCCGTGATGGCCTCCGGGATACCAGTCATGATGTCATGATCCGTGATGGCGAGGGCGGTCACACCGGCCTGATGCGCGAGGCCGATGACCTCCGAAGGGGTATGACTTCCGTCCGAGTGGGTTGTATGGAGGTGAAGATCTAAGCGGTTCATGTTGAAGTTCCTGGAGTGAAAGGTTTTTGTGCCACGAGTTGCGCAGTGTACGCCGAATCTCCGTCTCGAGCCCCTTCATGCAGTCCTTCATCGTAATGCAAGACACGAAGTCCGGAGGTAAGGCCCAACAGCTCCCCATGGCCCAGGCAGAACTCCCGCCGTCGGGGATGTTGGTAACGGAGGTGATGATCGATCAGAAAGGTCTCGTAGACGAACAGTCCACCAGGTTTGAGTGCGCGAAAGAGATGCGGAAAGATCGGTCGATTCAGATAGAAGAAAACGAGGATGGCGTCGTATCGTTCCTCACCGAGATCCGGCGGATGCGGTGACTCCAAGTCGAGCGCTTGTGTCGTGACGCCGACGAGATGTTTCGTTCGAGCATCGGCCAACAGCTGTGCGAGCGCTTGTTCATCTCGATCAACGGCTTCGACCTGGTATCCGAGGGACGAGAGAAACAACGTGTGTCGTCCTTTTCCCGCAGCGACGTCGAGGATCAGCCCCTTGGGGAGGCGATTCAGCTGCTGCACGAGAAACCTCGATGGGTGTGGATCCGCACGGAGCAACAGCTGGGTCAACCGGGTCCGCTCAAGGGTGATGCCGACGGATGATGTGATCTGCACGATCGGCGGATGCAATTTGCGAAGCCAGAGCTTGATTCGACCAACAGGGAATTCAGCAAAAAGAGCGGCGACAAGCTGTTCAGCGATTGATTCAAGAAGTTGCGCCTCTCGACCGGTTCCGATTTCGACGATACGGCGGGCCACGGCCGCGTAGTCGATGGTGTGGCGTAGATCGTCAGAAACCCCCGCGTGATCCATCCGGCAATCCAACTCCAGATCGACGGCGAGGGGTTGCGCGCGCGTGCGTTCTTCGGGTGTCACCCCGCAACGACTACGAAATTCCAATTGCTCGATGCGGATCTGGTCAGTCATAAAGCATTGTCGAAGATCCTCTTTTGACCTGTCAAGCCAGGCGAAGGGGAAGGAAACGGGAGCTGCTGATCAGGGATGCTGCCGATCTGCTCAAACAAAGTATCGGCTGGTATCGATCTTATATTCGGTGGTATCGACCAAACGGATGATGCTGTGGCGGTACGTGCCGGTCTCGTCCTGCTCGGTGAGGTCCAGTTCAGGCCCATTGTCGACGGAGGTGCCGTGCTGGTCGGTAATCACTTTGACCAGAGGCCGTTCAGCGTTGGCTTTGTCGACGGCTGGTTTGAGGACTACGGCCAGTTCGTCAGTATCCAGTATTACCAGGCTTCCGATCGGGACGATACCGACACAGTTGACGAAGAGTTTGAGGAGGGTGGGGTCAAAGCTCTTTCCGGATTTT